>WLME01000001.1 GCA_009700365.1 Actinomycetota bacterium
AACGATGCCAGTCAGCGCAAGATCCCAAACCCCATTGTGTGAAGGTCCATCGTCGCCAGTAATTCCAGCTCGATCAAGTACAAAGGTGACTCCGGCTTTATGTAAAGCCACATCCATCAACAACTGATCAAATGCGCGATTCAAAAACGTTGAATAGACGGCTACAACTGGGTGAAGCCCAGCGAATGCTAATCCAGCAGCACTAGAGACAGCATGTTGCTCGGCAATGCCTACATCGATGGTGCGTTCAGGAAAGACCTTTTCGAATTTATCAAGGCCCGTAGGACCAAGCATTGCGGCAGTAATGGCAACAATATCTTTGCGCTGCTGGCCAATGGAAACGAGTTCATCTGAAAAAACACTTGTCCAGCTGGTCTTAGATTTACCAAGCGGGGTACCTGTTTCGGGGTCCACGATTCCAACAGCATGAAACTTCTCTGCTTCATCTGCAATCGCTGGTTGATGCCCTTTACCTTTTTCGGTTATAACGTGAAGTAAGACTGGTTCACCAAATTCTTTCGCCTGGTTCAGCGCCCGTTCCATGGCAGCGACATCGTGGCCATCAATAGGACCTACATATTTAAGACCAAGATCTTCAAACATGCCTTGCGGCGCAACAATATCTTTAATGCCCTTCTTGACTCCATGAAGTGTTTCGTAAATTGGATTTCCTACGACTGGTGTCTTAGAGAGAACTTCTTTGCCCCAATCCAAAAATCTTTCATACCCACGTGTAACCCGAAGTGTTGAGAGGTAGGTCGCGACACCGCCAATGGTTGGTGAATATGAACGTTCATTGTCATTGACAACGATAATGAGATTTCGATCGTTGGCAGCAGCAATATTGTTGAGCGCCTCCCAAGACATTCCACCTGTAAGAGCTCCATCGCCTACTACTACAACTACGTGGCGATCGTTTTGACCGGTGAGTGAGAATCCACGAGATATTCCATCACCCCAAGAGAGCGCCGTCGATGCATGAGAGTTTTCAATGACGTCATGGACGCTCTCACTACGATTTGGGTAACCTGCAATTCCATCGCGTTGACGTAACAAATCGAATTTATCTGCCCGCCCGGTGAGAATCTTATGAACATAGGATTGATGTCCGGTATCAAAGAGAATGACATCTTTTGGTGAATCAAAGGTCCGGTGAATCGCAATCGTAAGTTCGACAACGCCAAGGTTGGGACCTAAGTGCCCGCCAGTCTTTGATACCTTGGTGATGAGAAAGTGGCGAATCTCTTCAGAGAGCTGCTCAACTTCTTCGTGGCTCAAAGCCTTGAGGTCGTGAGGACCCTTAATTGAATCGAGCATGGTTGCAGTCTAGATTAGCCGCGAAGCTGGCGCAGTACGTACTGCATGATCCCACCATGGCGGTAGTAATCAGCCTCTCCCGGAGTATCTATGCGCACCTTAGCGGAGAAGGATTTATCCCCTGCTGTGACTGTGACCTCTTTAGGAATTCCACCGTCATTGAGCGCTGTCACACCGGTGATTGAGAATGTTTCATCACCCTTCAACCCAAGTGATTGCGCATTTGCTCCACCAACAAATTGAAGTGGAAGAACGCCCATTCCAATCAAATTCGAGCGGTGGATTCGTTCGAAGCTTTCAGCAATAACTGCGCGCACTCCAAGAAGTGCTGTTCCCTTCGCTGCCCAGTCACGAGATGATCCTGAACCATATTCCTTGCCTGCAAGAATTATTAGTCCGACTCCGGCACTTGCATATGCCACAGATGCATCATAGATAGTTGTCTGATCTCCATTGCTAAGGAAGTTCTTTGTGAAGCTTCCTTCGACACCGTCAAGCAGTAAGTTCTTAAGTCGAATATTTGCAAATGTTCCGCGGATCATGACTTCGTGGTTTCCGCGACGAGACCCATATGAATTAAAGTCTTTGCGATCGACGCCATTGGCTTCAAGATACTTTCCTGCAGGTGAATCCGCTTTGATATTTCCTGCTGGAGAAATGTGATCTGTCGTAACAGAATCTCCAAGAATTGCTAATACCCGAGCCCCCGTAATATCCGTAACTGGCTTTGGCTCTGCCGGCATTCCTTCAAAGTATGGAGGTTTGCGGACATACGTTGATTTAGGATCCCACTCAAAAGTCTTGCCTGTAGGAGTATCGAGTGACTTCCATCGGTGATCGCCATCGAAGACTGTTGCGTAATCCTTCTTAAACATTTCAGAAGAAATTGATGAATCTATGACCGATTGGATCTCTTGTGCAGATGGCCAGATATCTTTAAGAAGTACTGGGTTTCCATCCTTATCGTTACCTAATGAATCATTTTCAAAATCATGGTCCATGGTTCCGGCAAGTGCATATGCGACAACCAACGGCGGCGAAGCCAGATAATTCATCTTTACATCAGGGCTAATGCGACCTTCAAAATTGCGGTTACCAGATAGCACAGCGGTAACTGCAAGGTCATTCTCATTTACCGCTTTGCTAATTTCTATAGGGAGCGGACCTGAGTTTCCAATGCATGTAACGCAGCCATAGCCAACAAGATTGAAGCCCAGTGCCTCCATATATTTGGTCAAATCTGCACGGTCGTAATAATCGGTAACAACTTTGGATCCTGGGGCAAGCGTGGTCTTAACCCAAGGCTTAGATGAAAGCCCCTTCTCTACAGCCTTCTTGGCAAGAAGCGCTGCCCCAATCATGACCGATGGGTTTGAAGTATTTGTGCAAGAAGTTATCGATGCGATCACAACATCGCCATTTTTTATGGTGGTCGCCTTTGCGCCTACATGTACTGGATAAGCATCTTTTCCAGTCTTATCTGAAAAGTAAGTCGGAAGGATTTTTTCGAATGATGACTTCGAGGCTGTGAGTGAAATGCGATCCTGCGGGCGCTTAGGGCCTGCAATAGATGAAACAACGCTCGAGAGATCAAGTTCGATATGTTCAGAAAAGCGTGGTGATGATGAAGGGTCGTGCCACATCTTTTGAGCTTTGGCATACTGCTCAACGAGTGCAACCTGATCATCACTTCGTCCTGTAAGTCGCAAGTAACGCAAGGTCTCTTCATCAATGGGGAAGATTGCGCATGTCGAACCGTATTCAGGTGACATATTTCCGATAGTTGTTCGGTTGGCCATAGGTACTGAATGAACGCCAGGACCGTAGAACTCAACAAACTTGCCGACAACTCCATGCTTGCGCAGCATTTCTGTAATCGTCAGTGCCATATCGGTGGCTGTGGTTCCAACGGGAAGTTCTCCTGAAAGTTTGAAGCCAACGACGCGAGGAATAAGCATTGATACTGGCTGTCCGAGAAGCGCTGCTTCTGCTTCGATGCCGCCGACTCCCCAGCCAAGAACTCCAAGCCCATTAACCATGGTTGTATGTGAATCCGTTCCAACAACGGTATCTGGATACGCTCTCATTACCCCATTGACGGTACGAGTCATGACTACACGTGCCAAATATTCGATATTTACTTGGTGGACAATTCCGGTTCCGGGTGGAACAACCTTAAATTCGTCGAATGCGCCTTGCCCCCATCGGAGGAAGCGATATCGCTCGCGGTTGCGCTCGTATTCAATATCGGTGTTCTGCTCGAATGAATCCTTGGTACCGAATACATCTGCGATGACCGAGTGATCAATGACAAGTTCAGCTGGAGCAAGTGGATTAACTTTGGATGGATCGCCACCAAGGTCAACAATTGCTTCGCGCATTGTTGCAAGGTCAACGATGCAAGGAACGCCCGTGAAGTCCTGCATCACAACGCGTGCGGGAGTAAATTGAATTTCAGTATCTGGTTCTACGGTTGGATCCCACTGCGCAAGAGCTTTGATGTGCTCAGCGGTGATATTTGCTCCATCTTCAGTACGCAACAAATTTTCGAGTAAGACTTTAAGTGAGAACGGGAGGTCAGATGCTCCTTCTACCTGGGAAATATCAAAGATTTCATAATCTTTGCCTGCAACTGTGAGGGTCTTCTTGGTTCCAAGTGAGTTCTTACTCATGACGCTTCTTCTTTCGAGGGAGATATCTTGACGTCAAGATACCTTATCTTGCACAAATTTCGCAACAGATTCAATGTGGTGAGTCATCGGAAAGAGATCAAAGGCACGCATGGAATCGAGCTGGTAACCAGCATCACGTAAATATCCCGTGTCTCGCGCAAGTGCTGCGGGGTCACAGGCAACGTAAACAATTGTCCGTGGATTTAATCGCGCACAACTTGTCATCACTTCTTTTCCGGCACCTTCTCGAGGTGGGTCTAAAACAATGACATCAACCTCTGAGAATCGCGTGATTAGACGAGCCACATCTCCAGTGTGAATGCGAACATTATTTCTTCCTTCAAAATTGCGAGATGCATCTGCAGTTGCGCTTTTGCTTCCTTCAACAATATCTACAGTACCTTCTTCGCCAATCATTGTGAGAATACTTGCGGCGAAGAGACCTACTCCCCCATAGAGATCCAGTACGCGGTCACCTGCCTGCAGATGAGCGCTCTGAAGAACAGCATCTGATAAAACTTCGGGAGCGTTCTTATGGCTCTGCCAAAATGATTTCTGACTCACTTCAAATGGGAACCCGTTGACCGTGTAGTGAGCTACGTCGGGTCCATCACTGATGCGCAATGGGGATTCATCTCGAGAGTTTGCGGTTGCAATAGTTCGCTCGCCCGTATTAGATATTGAAATCTCGATTCGTTGATCCCCTTTGGCACCCCGTTGAGCAAGTTCTGAATATCGCATCTCTGGGATCAGAATTCTGCAATCATCAACTGGAATGATTTTGTGTGAGCGAGATTGATAGAAACCTAAAGCACCGTTCTTGGTCGTCACAGCAGAGCAGCGCGTACGCCACCCCAGTGGACCAGCCACTTCTTCCACTTCAACGTGCATCTCCATCTTCGCAATTCGTGAGAATTGTTCAGTAATTACATCTGCCTTGAGCTGACGTTGGCGAGCAGGCGAAATATGTTGGAAATCGCAACCACCACATCCATCGCGATGGGCAAATCGGCACGGTGCGCTGACGCGATCCTCGGATGGTTTCACTACCTCAACAACATCTGCGCGATTAAAGGATGATCCAACACTTGTAATCTCGATATCGCACTCTTCGCCTGGAATTGCATGTCTGACGAAAATGACTGCGCCTTCATAGCGAGCAATAAAGTGCCCCCCATGGGCAACTTTCTCTATCGTCACCCTGCATATCTGTCCCACTTCAAGGGTTGTTCGCTTCATTGATGACATAACGGCTAGCCTAGTAGGGAATCAGGCATGCAAGATATTTTCCTCAGACAGTAGTAAGTTATACCTGTGCACGTAGTCATCATGGGTTGCGGTCGAGTCGGTTCTTCCCTTGCAATAGAACTAGAAGCAGCCGGCCATACGGTCGCCGTTATTGACCAAACTAAAGAGGCTTTTCGCAGACTCGGTGCAGATTTCAAAGGCCGCACGATCGTCGGTGTCGGTTTTGACCGTGACACTCTTCTTGAAGCAGGCATTGAAGGAGCGCAAGCTTTTGCTGCCGTAAGTAATGGCGATAATTCAAATATTTTGGCTGCACGCGTAGCGCGCGAAAGCTTCGGAGTAACCAATGTAGTTGCTCGAATCTATGATCCAGGACGCGCTGAAATTTACCAACGCCTCGGGATTCCGACAGTTGCAACAGTAATTTGGGCAACTGATCAAATTCTTCGACGGTTGGCACCAGGTGGCACCCGCTCTGAATGGCGTGATGCAACTGGGACAGTTCAATTGCTAGAAGTCCATCCGCACCTTGGCTGGTATGGCCGACCAATCTCTGAGCTAGAAGCAGCATCACATGCACGAGTCGCTTTCCTTACTCGTCTAGGAGAAGGCTTAATACCTGAGCCTCACACTGTTCTCCAAGATGGCGATTTAGTTCATATGACAATTCGCGATGATGAGATGGCAAGTGCTGAGGCCGCCCTCACGAAGGGACCTGGTGCATAAGAGATGAGAATTGCTATCGCAGGTGCTGGAAATGTTGGTCGTGCTATTGCGCGCGAACTTCTTGATAATGGTCATCAGGTGCTCCTGATTGATAGAGATCCCAAAGCTTTAAAGATTGACACTGTTCCTGATGCTGAGTGGCTTATGGCAGATGCTTGTGAAATTACTGCCTTGGATAAAGCTCAACTCAATAATTGCCAGGTTCTCGTTGCAGCAACAGGTGATGACAAGGTAAATCTCGTCACTGCTCTCCTTGCAAAGACTGAATATGGTGTTCCACGCGTTGTTGCCCGCATCAATCATCCAAAGAATGAATGGCTCTTTGACCAGTCTTGGGGAGTCGATGTAGCTGTTTCTACTCCTCGCATAATCGCTGCGCTCGTTGAAGAAGCAGTCAGCGTAGGAGATGTCGTACGACTATTTTCTTTCCGAAAAGGACAGGCAAACCTTGTAGAACTGACGCTACCAGATTCATCTATCTGTATCGGAAAGACTGTTGACGAGGTCTCACTTCCCGACGACGCATCGTTGGCAGCCATAGTCCGTGACGGCAGAGTAATTGCCCCTTCACCAAGTGATGTCTTTAGCGCTGGGGATGAATTACTTTTTGTTGCATCAGCAAACGCTGAGAATCTAATAAAAGATTGCTTTATTGCTCACTAGCAATTTTTGGCGCATTCTTTAAGATCAACCACGAGCCATAAGCCGTTGCAATAAATAGCGGATAGCCCATTGCCAAATTTACAGTCCCTAACAGGTTGAGGTTTCCGCTTCTGTAGATCGGATATTGCACAGCAATTCTTGCAAAAAACATTGCGACCCAAAGCCAACTCGCACGCAGATAAGCTCGCTTTCGTTCAGGGCTTTTTCGCCACTTCAGATTTTCCCCCAGGATTGGTCCGAGCATCAGTCCTAAAATTGGCCATCCTGCAAGATTTGCAATCAAGTATGCGGTTCCATATCCAAGATTTGTCAGTAACTTTGGAATATAAACATCACTGGGGTTGCCCGTGCGATTTGCAAACCATGCACAAATTAAAACCCCCACTAGCCCAGATAGCGCATGCTGCAAGGTGTCGCGCTTAATTAAACGCAGAATCGTTAAGACTGCAGAAGTCGCGATGGATGCAAAAAGTGCTGTGTTCAACTGGTCGGTTACATTAAAAGCAATCAGAAATATGACAGAAGGAATTCCTGAATCAATCAGACCTTTCTTCCCGCCAAAGGCGCCGAGAACTTTCTCGCGATCTTCATGTGCGCTCATTGACGACCTGTCGATCCAAAACCACCTGTGCCACGACCCGAACCCGGTAGTTCATCTACTTCAATAAATTCAGCGCGTTCTACTTTTTGGAAAACTAACTGGGCGATGCGATCCCCGCGTTTGAAGCTGATGCTTTCGTGCGGATCATGATTGATCATGATGCATTGAAGTTCTCCTCGAAAACCTGCATCGACGGTTCCGGGCGCATTCACCATCGTGACGCCATGTTTGATTGCAAGTCCAGAACGCGGATGAACGAGAGCGACAAATCCATCAGGCAGTGCAATTGAGATACCTGTCGGAACGAGTGCTCGCTCCCCTGGAGCTAGGGTGATATCAATGCGCGAAACGATATCGGCGCCTGCATCTCCGCCTTTTGAATATTTCGGCATTGGAAGATCTGGATCCAATCGCGTAATCAAGACTTGTAGATTGCTCATGGATTTATATCAAATTCTGGATCGACAAATGTAAGTAGCTCTGGATTCCGGCGAAGTGCTTCCATATATTCAGCCGGCGCATTTTCCAGGAAGTGCTTCATAGGTACGATGACAAAAAGTGATGCTGCTCTAACGGCGATTTCGCCATCAGGGCTTCCGAGGCGTCCTTCTGCCTCAGAATAAACTTTGCGATTTACCTGCCCCGTAATTCTCGCCGTTATATGCAGTTTGGTTCCGATCGGAACAGGCCGTAAGAAATCTGTTTCAAGCCGTGCGGTTACAGCAGGAGCACGCAAGAGCCACATTAATTTTCCAAGAGCCTCATCAAATGCAAGTGAGAGAAGGCCACCATGGGCAAGACCTGGAGCTCCTTGGTGATTCTCAGTCACTGTAAATTCGGCAGTGATATCTGCGCCATTGCCCACATGTGCAACGAGGTGGAGTCCCGTCGGATGTAACTCGCCACATCCAAAACAATGTTTAAAGTGTGAAGGAATTTGAGTTCCGGTCGCAGGTGAAAGCGGGTGGCGTTCTGGAATTAACGCACCTTCTGGTGGCGTAGTACTTGCAACGCGACTCATGGCATAAGGCTACTTCATCAAATGCAAGATAACCTAGACCACATGGGAGAAAAGAAAGTGATATTGAGAGAAGTGATACGTCCTCCTCTATGGATCTTGGCCTTCATCTACCTAATGTTTCTATCTCTTGTGGTGGCGGTTTGGGCTGCATTTGATAATCGCGCAGCAATCTTTACTGGGATAGCTGTGACAGTATTATTGATTTTTATAGCGCTTGCCATGAAAAGTGAGATAACTATCGATAGCCAAGAGATTCACATTGGTAAGGCTCATATTGAATTGAAATATCTTGATTCGGTGGAAGTACTCACTCCTGCCCAGATGCAACTTCTCAGAACCAGAGATGCAGATCCTGCCGCTTATTTGGGGATAAAATTTTGGATTTCCACGGGAGTGAAAATCACGCTTAAAGACCCGCGTGATCCCACTCCGTATCTTCTGATTAGTTCAAAGAAATCAGAAGAGCTTACGAACACTCTTTACAAACTGCTTTAGCACCTTCGCCTTTAGCAAGCTGAGTGATGTGATGAATCAAGAAACAGCGCGAACAAGTAAATTCATCAACTTGAACTGGCACAACTCGCACTGCGAGCTGCTCTCCAGATAAATCAGCACCTGGAAGTTCAAGATTTTCTGCAGCTTCAGCCTCATCAACATCGATTTGTCCTGATTGTGCATCTACACGCTTCGCCTTGAGTTCTTCTAACGATTCCTCGTGAAGCTCCTCGTCGGTTTTTCTGGGTGTGTCGTAATCTGTTGCCACTGCTCTCACCTCGCTTCCATACCTAATGAGTGGGTGAAGTTACCCGACATGCGCGAATAGTCGCGCATTCTCCGCTTTATAGACCATACAACCTACGGCGTGTCGCTTTTATTCCTGCTTTGAGGTCGCATTTTCAATGGCTTTTGCAAGTCCGCCATCGACATAGGCATGGATGGCAGTTCCCTCAGCCAGATGTTCCTCGCTAAGAATTTCTCCCTGCTCATGGATCGCACTTACCAAATCACCTCGGTTGTATGGAATCACGGTCGTAATTTCTACACTCGGATGAGGCAGCGATTTTTCAATCGCATAGACAAGTCCCTCAATTCCAAAGCCAGTACGGACTGAGAATGCATAGCTATTAGCTTCTTTGCGAAGTATCTCCATCACGATGTCAGGATTGGCAATATCTGCCTTGTTCACTGCAATTATCTCTGGGATGTCTCCCCCACCTATTTCGGAAATAACTTGCCGCACAGCACGAATTTGCTCAAATGGATCTGAGTGTGAACCATCTACTACATGCACAATGAGATCTGCACCTGAAACTTCTTCAAGGGTAGATTTAAATGCATCTACAAGTTGATGTGGTAAATGGCGAACAAAACCGACTGTATCTGAGAGTGTATAAATTCGACCTTCTGAAGTTTCACATTTGCGAACGGTGGGGTCCAGAGTGGCAAAGAGCGCATTTTCAACCAGAACATTGGCACCCGTTAGTGCATTCAAAAGCGAAGATTTGCCGGCATTTGTGTAGCCAGCTATCGCGACCGATGGAATATTAAATCTCTTGCGCTCTTGGCGTTTGGTGTCTCGAGAAACTTTCATCTCCGCAATTTCACGTCGAAGCTTTGCCATCTTGTCACGAATTCGGCGTCGGTCGGTTTCAATCTTTGTTTCGCCGGGACCGCGACCACCAATACCTGCTCCACCTGCTGCACGGCCACCAACCTGGCGCGAAAGTGAATCTCCCCAACCACGAAGTCGAGGAAGCAGATAGGCAATTTGCGCTAATTCAACTTGAGCCTTGCCCTCTTTGCTCTTTGCATGTTGTGCAAAAATATCGAGAATGAGCGCAACTCTATCTACAACTTTCACCTTTAATTTATCTTCAAGGGTACGCAGTTGTGCAGGTGAAAGTTCACCATCACACACGACAGTATCTGCACCGGTTGCTACAACGATTTGTCGAAGTTCGACCAATTTTCCAGAACCAATATAGGTAGCAGGATCTGGTCTATCACGTCGTTGGATGAGCGCTTCAAGAACTTCTGAGCCAGCTGTTTCAGCGAGTGCTTTGAGTTCGGACATGGAGTTCTCGGCCATCTCAGCAGTGCCTTCGGTCCATACTCCAACCAGCACAACGCGTTCTAATTGAAGTTGGCGGTATTCGGCCTCGGAGATATCTTGTAGTTCGGTTGAGAAACCTTTGATTCGGCGAAGCGCATTGCGGTCTGAGAGCTCTTGTTGATCGTTTTCTTGGAAATCATTTTCATCGTAATCAAAGTCTGAAGCTACACGAGCGGTTTCGCGTAATAGTTCTTCGAAGAGTTTGTCGTAATTATCTTCAGGAGTCGTCATTAAGCAAGATACTTTGTGAGGTCGTGATCTTCCACAATGACTGCGGGTCCAATCAAAGTTGCATTCGAGTGGCCATCGATATCAACGATTAGCCGACCACCTGGTGGATAAATTGTCCAGCGCGAAGGAAGCTTTCCATTCGTCTTTAGCGTCGCAGCGAGAGCGACTGCGCACGTTCCTGTTCCGCAGGATCGAGTTTCACCGCTACCACGTTCGTGAACACGCATCTTCGCCTCAAAATTAGGGAGTAACTCTACAAATTCCACATTAACCCCATCAGGATATGAAGATGCTGGAGAAACCGAAGGCGCCTCGAGCAAGGACCCGACTTGATCCATTGACTCTACAAAGACCACAGCATGTGGGTTGCCGACATTGATATTGAAACCAGACCATGTATGACCATTCTGGGAAGCCTCGATTTCTTCCATCTCATCGGTTACATGGCCCATGTTGACTGAGATGTCACCCTCGCGAGGCACGCGTAGGTGTTTCAATCCAGCACGTGTATCGATTGCAAAGATTCCTTCAGCCTGAAGGTCACGAGTAACTAAGTATTTGGCCATTACGCGAATTCCATTACCGCACATTTCAGCAATCGAACCATCAGCATTGCGATAATCCATAAACCATTTATTCTCACTCTTAATAATGCGAATGAGGCCATCAGCCCCGATTCCATCCTCGCGATTGCAAATTCGAGCGATCTGGCTCGCAGAAATCTGAATCGCATCTTCTGGGTCATAGACGATAACGAAATCATTTTCGGTTCCGTGGCCGTATGTTCCAATAACTGGGATAGTCATAATGTTATGAGTTTATCTTCTGGAGGATAGTTTCAAGTCGTGGTTGGTGTTGAGCTACCCATTGGATTCGGGCATCACGTGAAAACCAAGTCTCTTGCCGCCTTGCATACTGGCGACTGGCTCGCTTTGTATCTTCCTTTGCCTCTTCTTCAGTCATAGTTCCCTCACGCATCGAAATTATCTGGGCATATCCAAGAGCTCTTCGAGCGGTAACACCATCTTTTATTCCCCTGGCGATAAGTTCATCTACTTCAGGGACAAATCCGCAATCCCACATTCGGTCAACTCGTGCATCAATTCTTTCTCGCAGATGATCACGATCCATGACTAAACCAAATTGCATCGCATCGGGATAACGTGAACTATCTTCCCGCGGAAGATTTGCCGTAAAAGGTTGGCCGGTTATTTCAATGACTTCCAAGGCTCGAATTACTCGCCTGATATTAGCTCTATCGATTGCTAATGCCGCTGCCGGATCTAACTCTTCAAGACGAGCGAAGAGCGATGAGGCTCCAAATTCCTCGACCTCGGCCTCCAACTTTGCTCTCACTTCAGGATCTGTATCGGGGAAATTAAGCTCGTCAAGAATCGCTTTGATGTAGAGCCCAGTGCCACCAACAATAACTGCATCCTTGCCGCGAGCATGAATATCTGAAATAAAAGAGCGGGCTAATTCTTGGTACCAAGCAACTGTTGAATCTTGGTTCACTTCGAGTACATCAAGTAGGTGATGTGGAATACCACCTCGATCTGCGACTGCGAGTTTGGCGGTACCAATATCCATTCCCCGGTATAACTGCATCGAATCTGCATTGATGATTTCGGCATCTAACTCTTTCGCCACTTCAATTGCGATATCGCTCTTGCCTGTAGCTGTTGCTCCACAAATCACTATTACTTTACTCACGCACGAACCTTTGGCATCCCAAGTGTTGTAGATGATGGAGCGGTACGTGCAGCGTGTGCGTCTCCACCGCGTGTGCGGTGTACTGCCACAGCATCACCAATCAAATAGTGCGCTGAACTTTCAGTAATCTTTACATCCACGAAATCACCCGGTCTGGCATCAGTTTCACTGCTGAAATGCACCAATCTAAAGTCTTCTGAACGACCCGTCATTCGAGACTGAGCTTCATCACGTCGTCCTTCAATTTCAGAGACCATAACGCGATGAGTTCTTCCTATAGCCTCTTGGTTTACCGAAAGTGAAATTTTCTGTTGGTGTTCATGAAGTCGGGTATAACGCTCGCCCACAACATCTTCGGGCACTTGATTCTCCATGGCGCCCGCAGGAGTTCCTGGGCGAATTGAATACTTATATGTATAGGCAGCAGCAAATCTAGCTTCCGTTGCAATATTTAATGTTCCTTGGAAATCTTCTTCGGTCTCCCCCGGGAAGCCAACGATGATGTCGGTGGTAATCATGGCCTCAGGCATCGCCGCGCGAACACGATCGAGGATGCCTAAATACTTATCCGTCCGATATGAGCGGCGCATACTCTGCAAAATTGCATCCGACCCAGATTGCAAAGGCATATGTAGATGCGGCATGACATTAGCCGTCTGTGCCATAGCCTCGATGACATCGTCTGTGAAATCTCGTGGGTGTGGAGACATGAAACGAACTCGCTCTAATCCATCAATCTTTCCTGCTTCTCGAAGCAACTTGGCGAATGCTCCACGATCGCCAAACTCAACGCCGTAGGCATTGACGTTCTGGCCAAGCAAAGTAATTTCGATAACACCTTGGTCAACCAATGCTCGCATTTCAGTCAAGACATCTGCGGCGGGGCGATCTTTCTCGACACCGCGAAGCGTTGGAACTATGCAGAAAGTGCAGGTGTTATTGCAACCGACAGATACAGAAACCCACGAGGTGAAGGCTGAGAATCTACGGGCAGGCAATGTTGAAGGGAAGTGTTCGAGGGCCTCAAGAATTTCAATCTGGGACTCTTCTTCAACGCGTGCACGTTCGAGTAGTACTGGTAATGAGCCAACATTATGGGTACCGAAGACAACGTCGACGTAAGGCGCCTTCTTGAGAATAATTGATTGGTCTTTCTGCGCGAGACAGCCACCGACTGCAATCTGCATTGAAGGATTTTTCTTCTTAATGGGCGCCAAGAAACTCAAATTTCCGTAGAGCTTATTGTCAGCATTTTCACGCACTGCGCATGTATTAAAAACGACAATATCTGCCTGTTCTCCTTCTGGAACTGGAAGATATCCGGCTTCATCTAATAAACCTGCGATGCGTTCGGAATCGTGCACATTCATCTGACACCCGTAGGTCTCGACAAGATATGTGCGCGTCATGGCGCCTATCTTATTTGAGGATTAGTTAGTGATGCGAATTGGTTGAATGCCGCGCGCGATTTGACGCTCGAAATGAACTTCGCGCTTATCGTTGAATGTAGCCGCAGTTTTATATGTCGCATCCATAAATGCCTTGAGTTCTTCACGCGCCTTAAGGCCATCGCCTGAGAGATCATTGCGTTCAAAGACATTCCAAGCACGAAGAACCGGTGCAACTACATCATCAAGGTGCTGTTGAAGATCGTAGATTCCAGCTAGGGCAATCTGCACAGCCTTGCGACCAAAGCCTGGCATATTCGCACCTGGCATATCGAAGTTGGTGACTACATCGGTAATCGCTCGCATAGAGGCATTTGGTTCCATATCAAGTGCTGCTGAGAGCGTATTACGATAGAAGAGCATGTGAAGGTTTTCATCGAGTGCAACGCGTTGCATCATGCCTTCTGCAATTGGATCATCAGAAAGTTTTCCAGTGTTACGGTGCGAAATACGAGTAGCAAGTTCCTGGAAGGAAACATAAGCAATCGTGTGCAACATATCGTTTTCATACGGAGTTTGATATCCGAGCGACATATGGGCCATACGTAAATCTTCGAGCTCATAGGGATCTACTCCACGAGTTGCCATCAAGTAATCGCGAATCACGATTGAATGGCGGGCTTCTTCAGCAGTCCAGCGTTCAATCCAATTGCCCCATGCGCCATCACGGCCCATTGAGATAGCAATCTCGGTGTGATAACTCGGCAAGTTATCTTCGGTAAGAAGATTGAGTACAAGTGAATCCTGAGCTACGGGCGTCAGGCGCGAATCTTTAGCTTCCCAAGCGTCACCATTAAGAGGACCCGCATAATCGCGACCTTCTGACCATGGAACATACTCGTGTGGGTACCAATTCTTCTGAACTGAAAGATGGCGTTCGAGTTCGACTGCAACTACGGGTTCAAGATCACGTATCAAACGCGATTGAATGCGTGCTGACTCTTCGCTCATGGGCGCAACAGTACGGCAGTGAATCGGTTACTAACGAGTTAGAGATTATCTTTCGCGCGTTGTTGCGCCTGTTGTGTGCGCCACTTCGCAATTTCAGCATGGTTGCCACTCAAAAGAATCTCGGGAACTGAGATTCCTCGCCATTCTTGAGGTTTGGTGAAATTCGGATATTCGAGATATCCCTCACTGTTATGCGACTCCTCTATCAGTGACTCTGGATTTCCAAGGACACCCGGTATCAAACGAGTGATTGCTTCAATCATCACCATCGAGGCAACTTCTCCTCCACCAAGTACGTAATCTCCTATGGATACTTCGTGGACGCGAATTTTGCGAGATTTAAATTCTGGTTGAGAGTAATACTGACGCACGCGATCATCGATACCTTCATAGCGGCCGCATGCGAATATCAGTTGAGTTGACTTCGCAAAATTCTCGGCAAGATTTTGATTAAATCTTTTTCCAGCGGGCGTAAGGATGATGATGTCGGCGCCGTCAGAAATAACTGAGTCAATTGATTTTCCCCAGACTTCAGGGAGCATGACCATGCCTGCTCCACCACCATAGGGAGTATCATCGACAGTGTTGTGATTGTCATTGGACTGTGCACGCAGATCGTGAACTGTGATGTCTACCAAACCTGCGTTCTGCGCTTTCCCAAGTAACGACAGTTTCAGCGGTGCTAAGTACTCGGGGAATATTGAGATGACATCTATTTTCATCAGATACTCCCCGCAATATCTGGCGGAATCACTGTCATCATCTTCTTCTTAATATCAACAACTGGAACCAATTGACGCACAAATGGAATCAGTACTTCACCAGATTCAGTCTTAATGGAGAGGACATCTTGGCCAGGAAGGTTGAGAACATCGCTCACTACGCCGAATTCATCTCCATCGATAAGAAAAGCTTTGCAACCAACGAGTTGAAGGACGTGATAATCGTCCTCATCGATACCTGGCGCATCTATATCGACATCGGCAAAGAGAAGTTCATTACGTAGACCTTCAATTGCATTGCGGTCTTCAATTCCGTCAAAACCAAGCAACAAGATTCCATTGTGTACCCGTGCAGAAACCACGGTTAATTCACCGTGGTTTTCTGTCTGTAAGACTGCGCCGATGGCGAAGCGATCTTCTGCTTCATCTGTTCGGACTTCGATAGTTGCTTCACCAAGAATTCCGTGAGCTTTACCGATGCGGCCCACGTTTAATTTCATGGGTGTTAAAGAGTTAACGAACCTCGTCGGTATCGATGAGATCGACACGTACTGAGCGACCAGCAAGTGCGCTTACGACTGTGCGAAGCGCCTTTGCTGTACGTCCATTACGACCGATTACCTTGCCTATATCGTCAGGATTAACACGAACTTCGAGCGTAGTGCCACGACGGTGTGTCTTCTCTTTGACATTGACATCGTCAGGGTTATCAACGATTCCCTTTACGAGATGTTCGAGAGCTTCATCAATCATTATTACTCTGCTGCCGCTTCTGCTTCAGGAGTTTCAGTTGCTTCTGCTACAGCTTCAACAGCTTCCGTTACAGAACTTATTTCTGCAGCAACATCTTGAGCTGGAACCTCGGACACACTTGCATCAGAAGTTGGCTCGGACACCTCGGACTCAGTTGCAACCGCAGCTGGTTCGGACACTTCAACTACAGGGTTTGCCTTAGCAGCAAGCTTCTCTTGCGCCTTCTTCTTCAGCGTTGTTGCACCTTCTGCAGGTTCTGCAGCAGCAGCCTTAACAGCTGCTTCATATGCAACGCTCTTATGTGGCTTTGGTGCTGCAAAACGTAGCGTGCCTTCAGTTCCTGGAAGACCCTTGAACTTCTGCCAATCTCCGGTCACCTTCAAGAGCGCCTCTACAGCCTCTGAAGCTTGTGCACCAACACCGAGCCAGTACAGAGCGCGCTCTGAATTAACTTCGATGATTGATGGTTCTTGACCTGGAACGTAGCGACCGATCTCTTCAATTGAGAGACCGTTACGCGCCTTGCGTGAATCTGTAACGACGATGCGGAAATATGGTGTGCGGATTTTTCCCATGCGCATTAAACGAATTTTTGTTGACAAAGAAGTAGTGCTCCTAATAAGTGTGTCGTACCAAATTGCTACAGCGGGGTGCGTAGCCAAGAGGTCCAACTGTGGATTGGATTGTTACCGGGGTAGAGGGCCCTGTAACAGGTGGCTTATCTTGCCAGTTACGCTCACAATGTGGAAATCAGCCGTTTTCCAACGCTCGCTTGGCGGGGTTTCCAGACTTCGACTTCTTCTTTTGAATGGGGGCTGCCTTTTTAGGTGCAGGTGGCATACCCGGCATTCCGGGCGGCATTCCCGCAGGCATCCCGCCATTGCGCATCTGCTTCATCATCTTCTGCGCAGCTGTGAATTTATCAACCAATGCATTTACATCTGAGACTTTACGACCAGCACCCAGTGCAATGCGAGCTCGGCGTGAACCGTTGAGTACTTTGAGATCGCGACGTTCAAGCGGCGTCATTGATTGCACAATCGCCTTAGTGCGAGTTATCTCTGATTCGTCAAAGTTATCAATCTGCTTCTTCATCTGGCCAGCTCCTGGCAACATGCCAAGTAACTTGCCCATGGAGCCCATCTTCGACATCGCCTCAATTTGCTCGAGGAAATCATCGAGAGTGAAATCTTCACCGGCAATGAACTTATCTTCGAGCTTTTTAGCAGAGTCACCGTCAAAGGCTTTCTTGGCTTGCTCTGCAAGAGTTGCAACATCGCCCATTCCGAGGATGCGAGATGCCATGCGATCGGGATAGAAGATTTCGAAATCAGATAACTTTTCACCTGTTGATGCAAACATAATCGGACGGCCAGTAAGAGCTGAAATGGATAGAGCTGCGCCACCGCGTGCATCGCCATCAAGTTTTGTTAGTACTACCCCATCAAAACCAACGCCATCTTGGAATGCCTTTGCTGTGCGGACTGCATCCTGTCCAATCATGGCATCTACTACGAAGAGAATTTCATCTGGATTTACTGCATCGCGGATTGCGATAGCTTCCTTCATCAACTCTTCATCTACGCCGAGGCGTCCTGCAGTATCAACAATGACAATGTTGTGAAGTTTCGACTTCGCAAATGCGATGCCATCCTGCGCAACCTTTACAGGGTTACCGATTCCATTACCAGGTTCAGGTGCAAAGACGGGAACGCCAGCTGCTTGACCAACAACTTGGAGTTGATTGACTGCATTAGGACGCTGAAGATCAGATGCAATCAGAATTGGAGTATCACCTTGATCTTTAAAGAACTTTGCAAGCTTTGCAGCAAGCGTTGTTTTACCAGCGCCTTGTAGCCCTGCAAGCATGATCACAGTTGGCGGATTCTTAGCCAGACGAACGCGACGAGCTCCCCCACCAAGTATTTCGGTGAGTTCGCCATTTACGACATCAAAGATTGCTTGCGCTTGATTGGTGCCAGATTGCAGCGTTGGCAGTACCTCAAGGGATTTCTCATGAATTTTCTGGGTAAAGCTTTCAACAACTTCGAGGGCAACATCTGCCTCCAGCAGCGCCTGACGAATATCTGCAGTTGTTGCATCGATATCTTTTTCAGAGATTTTTCCACGGGAGCGAAGCGCACTAAATGCGCCTGCAAATTTACTGGAGAGTGTGTCGAACATAGTGGTGGAACTCTACTTGAGTGCAGACCTCAAACGGGTTGCGACCTCTTCGGCTCGTGCGGGAGTGAGCGAGCCACCACCAATTTCTGTGACATATAAGGTGTCGATTGCTTCAGCGCCAAGTGTTGTAACAATGGCGGAGCGAATATCGATATTGCTCTTGGTGATTGAATCTCCAATGCCAAATAGAAGAGCAGGTCTATCGTGACTTCTGACTTCAATAATCGTTGCATCTGTCGCTGCATCAGCAAATACATCAACAATGGGATCAGGCACGGGAATCGTTGGTAGCTGTGCGTATGCCTCGATACGCTCCTCAATCCTTCGAGCCAATGAACTCTTGTTATCCAGTGCTGCTTGTAGCTCGTAATGGAGCACTTTCTCAGTCAGAACTGGCGCATGCGGATCGGGAATCACAATCCACTGCATCACGGCCGAATTACCGTGTGATTTTGTGCGAGCTGACCGAACATCAAGTCTGAGCAGATTCAGAACTCCTGCAACAGTTGAGAGGAGTCCAGTCTTATCAGGAACAACAATCTCAATGGCATAGATGCTCTCACGCTCTTCAATGGAGACGGCTAGTTCACCTTTTTCGGCTTTGCTGCGTTGCGATTCAGTGAGTTCAGGTTGAAGTGCAACAGTGTTATCTGTGATTGCGAGTTCGACTTTAGTTACTAGCTCAGCGACAAGTGCTGCTTTCCATTCAGTCCACGCAGCTCGACCCGTTGCCTCACCATCTGCAATGCTCAAAGCATGAAGCAGCTCAAGAGTTTGTAGATCAGGGATTACTTCAGCTACTGATGCAATAGTTGCAGGATCATCGAGATCGCGACGAGTTGCAGTTGCTGATAGAAGAAGGTGATGTTTGACTAACAATTTAATGGTCTCAACATCTTCTTCTGAGAAACCAATTCTCTGCGCAATCGGCTCTATAAGACGCACTCCGCGCTCTGAGTGATCTTCTTCGGTGCCTTTACCAATATCGTGGAAGAGCGCGCTAAAGAGAAGGAGATCAGGTCTATGGACTTGTCGCGTAAGCGCTGCAGCATGAACCGCTGTTTCAACCATGTGGCGATCGACAGTATGGCGATGCAAGACATTGCGCTGTGGCAGGGATCGAACGGCTTTCCATTCAGGAATCCAATGGAAGATGATTTCTTCTTGATCCAGCGCTTCAAATATTTGAACCATCGATGAACCTGCGCCAATAAGAGCGATCAAATTCTCGCGAGCATCGCGGGGCCATGGAGTCGGTAGCAGTCCTATTCCGCTGCTCAGACCTGCAGATAGCTTCTCAAGTGAATCCATAGAAATAGGCAACCCGATTTGCGCTGCAGAGGCAGCTGCTCGTAGTCCTATGACAGGGTCAAGTGCGAAATCGGCATCCTCGCTAATGACAACTTCCTTATTGGAGATTGAAATACCTCGTGAGAGCGAAGTAGTGCGCACTCGCTTAAAAAATCTGCCGGCACCATCGCCTCCTTTCTGCGCAAGGCGATACCAAGTCGAATCCAATAGGTAATCGACAGAACGTGCTGCCTGCGCAACTTCACTCATGAGCACATCTGCATCCGCATAACCAAGAATCTCTGCGACTTTATCTTGCTCTTGAAATAGCAATCTATCTTTATCGCGACCGCTTGCTATATGAAGAGCTTCACGGACATTGGCAAGAATGGATTCAGCGATGCTAACTCTTCCGATAGGCACTGCAATCGCCGACGATGTTGCTATCGCGCGCAGGGCAGTAATGTCTCGTAATCCACCACGCGCTTCTTTAAGGTCAGGTTCGAGAAGGTAGGCGAGTTCACCCATCCTTTGATGACGTTCTGTCAGAGATGCTTCGAGCTGAGGCAGGAAGCGCTTTGAATGTTTTCTCCATGATTCAAGAGCATCAGTCTGCACGGAATCGACCAAGTCTGCGTTTCCACAGATCAGGCGAATATCTAGAAGACCCATTGCGACTTTAAGGTCATCTTCTGCCGCACTTCGCATCTCAGAGCGAGTGCGGACAGAATGATCAATCTTTACATTCTTATTCCATAGCGGATAGAGAATTTTATTGACAAGTTCCGATAGCTCTTCATCGGGAAGCGATCCAGTATGAATAATTGCGATATCTAAATCTGACCCAGGAGATAGTTCGCCGCGGCCGAAACCTCCGACCGCGGCGATAGCTAACTCGTGCGGATTGGCAGAACTTTCCTCGAAGAGAGAAGAAAGAAGCAGATCGCCCTCGTTTGATCGTGCACGTCTTTCTCGTGTTCCCATGTCGCCAATCTTATTTGTTCTTCTTCAGTTATTGACTAGCGGATGAACTACTTAGATAGCGTCAGGACCCTTTTCGCCCGTACGTACACGGACAACCTGCTCTACCGGTGTAGTCCACACCTTTCCGTCACCAATGGAACCTGTTGATGCTGCCTTTACGATGACATCTACTACTGATGCTGCGTCTTTATCATCAACAAGAACTTCGAGACGAACTTTTGGAACTAGGTCCACGGTGTATTCAGCACCGCGATAGACCTCTGTGTGACCGCGCTGGCGACCGAAGCCACTTGCTTCAGAGACAGTCATACCGGTGATGCCTGCTGCTTGCAGAGCATCTTTAACTTCATCTAGCTTAAATGGCTTAAGAATTGCGGTAATCAACTTCATAGTGATCCACCTCCACGTGATGAGCTTGCGAATTCATATGCAGATTCGGCATGTTCCTTAAGGTCGATGCCTTCGATTTCAACTTCACGAGAGACACGGAAGCCGATTGTCTTTTCAATTGCAAAACCAATAATCAGAGTTGCAATAAATGAGTATCCGAGAACTAGACCGACGCCGAGAGCCTGCTTACCGAGAAGCGCTGTTCCACCCCCGTAGAAGATGCCATCGAGTCCGATGCTATTTACAACGTGTGTTCCGAATAGACCGATGGAGAGTGATCCCCAAATTCCGCCTACAAGGTGTACGCCAACTACGTCGAGTGAATCGTCAAAGCCAAGCTTGTACTTGAGGCCAACTGCAAGTGAGCAGAGGATGCCGGCAAGCAGACCGATTACTACTGCAGCCCATGGAGCGACGAACGCGCACGCAGGTGTGATTGCAACGAGTCCAGCAACTGCACCAGATGCGGCGCCAAGAGATGTTGCATGTCCATTGCGAATCTTTTCTACAAGTAACCAACCAAGTAGAGCGCCAGCAGTTGCAACCTGTGTATTCATAAATGCAAGCCCTGCGATGCCATTTGCAGCGAGTGCAGACCCTGCGTTAAATCCAAACCAACCGAACCACAAGAGTCCTGAACCAAGCATCACAAGTGGCAATGAGTGCGGACGCATTGATTCTTTACGCCATCCAACACGCTTTCCGAGAATGAGAGCGAGTGCAAGTCCGGCAGCACCTGCGTTGATGTGTACAGCGGTTCCGCCAGCAAAGTCTTCAAGACCTTTACCTGCAAGGAAGCCTGTACTTGTTACCTTGTCGCCGATCTTATTACCGAATGCGAATACCCAGTGTGCGACTGGGAAGTAGACAACTGTTGACCAGATAGCTACGAAGATCGCCCACGAAGTGAACTTTGCGCGATCTGCAATAGCGCCAGAGATCAGCGCTGGTGTGATGATTGCAAACATCAACTGGAAGGCTGCGAATACGAGAACAGGAATCGGATAAACGCCACCGTTATTAGTCAGATCATTTACTGCGCCACCTAGGCCGCTAAGACCAATGCCACCAAACCACGGTGAATCTGATTTATAACCAAATGCCAATTCAAAACCGTAAATAACCCAGAGCACACTTACGATTCCGATTGTCACCATCGACATCATCATCATATTGAGAACACTCTTGGTACGAACCATTCCTCCGTAGAAGAATGCCAATCCTGGAGTCATAAGAAGTACAAGTGCTGTACTTGCCAACATCCACGCGGTGTCACCGCCATTAAGAACTACTTGATCCATTTCAGGCCCATTTCGATATGAGTTCGAGTGCAGGGTCTCGTCGTTGAGATGGCGTAAAGATGGCGAAGTCGGGTTACAACCGATGGTGTGCGAGGTTAAGGGGGCGTCACAAATTGCCCCCATTTGTTACAACTGAGTTACGCGAGCAGGCCTTCGAGATATGAATCAGAGTTGAAGGGTGCGAAATCGCCAGCGCCTTCACCTGTGCCAATGTATTTAATCGGGATATCCAGGGAGCTCTCAATTGCTAGAGCTACTCCCCCTCGAGCGCTTCCATCGAGCTTGGTAAGGATCAGCCCCGTTACTTCTACCGCTTCACTAAATATCTTTGCCTGCGCAAGTCCGTTCTGACCCGTGGTTGCATCAATGACCAATAAAACTTCTGCAACCGGCAATCCTTTCTCAATGACACGTTTTACTTTGCCTAGCTCTGCCATTAAATCGCTCTTATTGTGCAGGCGTCCCGCAGTATCGATGATGAGATATTTACTTTTACTATCAATCGCGCGCTTAACGCTATCGAATGCAACCGATGCGGGCTCTGCGCCTTCTCTTCCTGCGATCACCTCGACGCCGATTCGATCTCCCCACGTAGTCAATTGATCAACGGCTGCCGCACGGAAAGTATCTGCTGCAGCAAGAAGAACTGAATCGCCATGGCCATGAAGCAAAGTGGCGAGCTTGGCCACTGAAGTCGTCTTTCCGGTTCCATTGACACCAACCACCATGACTACATTTGTCGATTGCGAATCTGCAAGAGTGCGTGACTTCTGCGAAAGTTTTGACGAAAGAATCTCCTTCACAGCAGACTCTGCATCATCTCCACGCATCTTTTGTGCGGCGGATAGAAGTTCGCTTACAAGTGCAGGACCTAAGTCAGATTGAAGTAGTTCGGTCTCAATCTCAGCCCAATCAAGTGGTGATGCAGTAGAGGTTCCACGAACCTTTGCAATCAGACGATTAAATAGACCCATCGCTTAGAACCTGATTGAACTAGGCGGTTTCAGATTCGCGAAGACGTTGCGAGATAACTTCTGTCACGCCATCGCCACGCATTGTGACTCCGTAGAGCGCATCCGCGATCTCCATGGTGCGCTTCTGGTGAGTAATAATGATGAGCTGCGAACTCTCGCGAAGCTCTTCCAGAACTGTAAGTAGGCGACCAAGGTTCACATCATCGAGTGCGGCTTCTACTTCATCGAGTACGTAGAACGGACTTGGGCGTGCCTTGAAGATTGCAACCAACATCGCAACAGCAGTAAGTGACTTCTCGCCACCTGAGAGCAGTGAGAGACGCTTAACGCGCTTTCCTGGAGGGCGCGCTTCAACATCCACACCAGTATTGAGAAGATCATCTGGATTTGTGAGGAAGAGACGACCATCTCCACCTGGGAAGAGTCGCGCAAAGATATCTTTGAAGTGTTCTGCAACTTCTTCATATGCCTGCATGAATATCTGCTGCACACGATCATCGACTTCCTTGATGATGTCGAGCAAATCTTTCTTAGTGCGCTTGAGATCTTCTAGCTGTTCGGCCAAGAACTTCAGGCGCTCTTCAAGTGCGTTGTACTCCTCGAGGGCAAGAGGGTTAATCTTTCCGAGCAGAGTAAGTGAACGCTCTGTTGCCGCCAGGCGCTTCTCTTGCTGATCGCGGCGGTATGGAATTAATTCAGTAGCAACAATTTCACCAGTATCTGTTTCGATAAATGTTGGGACATCTTTATCTGGGCCGTATTCGGCAATTAGTGTTGGAATATCGATACCGAGCTCTTCGACGGCCTTATTCTCGAGAGTTTCAACGCGCATACGTTGTTCTGCTCGTGCAATCTCATCGCGGTGCACACTTGATGTGAGTTGGTCGAGTTGTTGTGTCAATTCGCGATTTCGCGCGCGAACAGTGAGAGTTTCACCTTCGCGGTCAGAACGGTTTACCTCAAGTCGTGAACGTTCAGTCTGAGCCTTTGCAATCGAGCGTTCGATATGAATAAGTGCTTCATATGCTGCCTCTGCAATTGCTTGCGAAATCACAGCACCGCGTGCACGAGCACCTCGCCTTGATACTGCTCGTTCAGATGCTTCACGTTCTGCTTGTGCAGATGTCTCGAGCGCTTGGGCGCGAGCTGCAATCGATGTTAGACGCTCTTCTGATGTGCGCACAGCAAGTCGGGCCTCAACTTCTGTGGTGCGTGCAGTGGAAACGTCATTTCGGAGAGTTTCAGCGCGTGTGTGATCTGGCTCTGTGATCTCACCGTGGTTCTGTAATTGATTGGATGCAATAGATAGCTCGTTCTCATCTCGAGATTTCGCAGCTGTTGCTTCATTGATTGCAAGAGTAAGACGTTCGACTTCAGCGGTTGCAGATTTGATGTTCTGCCCAGATACTGCAAGTTGTTCAGTAAGGGCAGCGATACGAGCATCTGACTCATTGAGTTTACCGAGCGCTGCATCAAATGCGGCCTGCTTACCTTCAACATCAGTTGCAGCCGATGAGATTTCAAATTTAAGGCGATCGCACTTGTGGTTGAGATCTTCTAGCTTCTTAGTTAAATCATCGACGAGCGCCTTGATTTCAATCAACGATGAAGATGATGCTGAACCGCCGCGAGCACGCTTGGATGTGATGACATCTCCATCACGAGTTACCACCGTAACTGTTGGATGTTGGCGAAGAATGGATTCTGCGCCGCGCGCATTGTCGGCAACTACCGTTGTCGCAAGAAGGGAGGCTAGGAGTTCAGAGATCTCTGAGGAGCGAACATGGTTGAGAAGTGAGGTGAGGCCACTTGGTACTTGGCTTGATGAATTGCCACCTGGTTCATATACAAGAACGTCTGCTTGACCAAGGTTCTCACTTCGCAAGGTTGTGAGCGCACTGACGGCGGATGAAAGATCTTTTACTACGACTGCATCTGCAAGTGCGCCGAGCGCTGCAGCAGTTGCTGCTTCCCATCCTGAATCAATCTGAATGAGAGATGCAATGCTTCCAAGAATCTGAACACCGCGAGAATCGCGAATAAGCGCTGCGGCGCCATCACGCGATGATGAGGTAAGTCGCATCGCCTCTAATTTGGATTCGGTGGCGTTTCGTTCACGATCTGCAGCACGTTCTGCTTCAACGAGCTCTGCATGAACACTCTTTGCTGATTCCAGCGCACTCTTAGAGTTATTAAATTGCGAATCCAGACCTTGTTCGCCTGCATCGGCGTTACCGATCTCCATCTCAAACTTCGCATAATCACTCTTCGCAGAATCGACTCGAGATTGCGCCTCAGTACGAGCCGCTTGCAGACGAGAAATTTCTTCAGTGATTGCTTCAAGTCGAGCGGCAAGAGATTTGATATGGCCTTCTTGGCGAGCTGTTCCTTCACGTTGATCGGCGATTGCGCGCATTGCAGCAGCAATGGTGTCTTCTTCAGATTTCAGTGCAGCTTCAGCGCTTGCAAGAGATGCGGTAGCAGCAGCAAGTGCACTCTGTGCTGCAACAACACCGTTACGCAATTGTGCTTCTTCGCTGCGAAGTACAGCAGCTTCTTGATCTAGCGCTACTGGGTCACGACCGGCGCTACGGGCTTCCTCTGCTTCTTCAGCTAAGAATCGTGAACGCTCTTGCGCCAAAGATTGTGTTCCGCGGAATTTCTCACGCAGGGCGCTGAGTGAGTAGTAATTCTCTTGCGCCTTAATAAGAAGTGGGCTCTCAAAAGCAGATTGCGCATCGAGTTCTTCTTCACGCCTACGAACCTTGTCGAGTTCTGCTTCTACCTGTCCGCGACGTTCGCGGAGCGCATTTTCGTCTGCAACTTCTGCATCAAGGGTCTTTGAGAGTGAAATGTAATCATCGGCAAGCAGACGTAACTTGGCATCGCGTAGATCGGCTTGGATTGTCGCCGCTTTCTTGGCAACCTCTGCTTGTTTACCAAGTGGTCGTAGTTGACGGCGAAGTTCAACCGTAAGGTCATTCACACGTGCAAGATTTGCTTGCATCGAGTCGAGCTTACGAAGTGCCTTCTCTTTACGTTTACGATGCTTGAGAACGCCAGCTGCTTCTTCAATAAAGCCACGTCGTTCTTCAGGAGTTGCCATCAAGATTGCATCGAGTTGGCCTTGTCCCACAATCACATGCATCTCGCGACCAATACCGGAGTCGCTTAATAGTTCTTGGATATCTAACAGTCGTGATGCTTCACCATTGATTTGATACTCGCTCTGTCCATTACGAAAGAGAATGCGAGAGATAGTTACTTCTGTGTAATCAATTGGTAGTGCGCCATCGGTGTTATCAATAGTGACGGCAACTTCTGCACGACCCAGTGGTGCGCGCCCCGATGTTCCGGCGAAGATGACATCTTCCATCTTTCCGCCGCGAAGTGACTTTGCGCCTTGCTCACCCATAACCCAGGTGAGTGCATCAACGACATTTGACTTGCCTGAACCATTGGGACCGACCACACAGGTGATGCCAGGTTCGAGGCGAAGAGTGGTCGCCGAAGCAAAGGACTTAAATCCTTTGAGGGTCAGACTCTTCAAATACACGCGGTAAACCTACCGTTCAGCGCGCCATTGGTATAAAAGCGACTCAGTTCAAGTTGTACTTGAGGGTTTACTGTGGTGTTTGAGAAAGTAATTCATATGCTGTGCGCGCTGCAGATTGTTCTGCTTCTCGCTTACTTTTTCCAAGACCTTCGGCAATCGATTCGCCAGAAACCATTGCAACCGCAGTAAAACTCTTATCGTGATCAGGTCCTGTCTCTGTTACGAGATATTCGGGTGAACCTTTTCCAAGTGCTGCAACTAACTCTTGTAGAGCGGTCTTTCCATCAAGGCCAGCACCTTTGGCCATTGCGCTATCGAGAGTCTCTTTAATGAGAGCGCTAATAACTCGTGTTGTGGCATCAAAGCCGCACTCGAGATAGATAGCGCCAAATAGCGCTTCTAGCGCATCTGCAAGAAGTGAGTTCTTATCTCGACCGTTGGTAACTTCTTCGCCTTTACCAAGTCGAATATATTTTCCCAGTTCGAGAGTTCGCGCAATATCTGCGAGCGCACGCATATTGACGATGCCAGAACGAAGTGGCGATAAACGGCTCTCATCTAATTCGGGATATTTGAGGTAGAGCTCTTCGGTAACGATGAGACCAAGAACGGAATCGCCGAGAAATTCAAGGCGCTCATTTGTCGCGGTTAAACCAGTCTCATATGCATAAGACCGATGGGTAAAAGCTAGCTCGAGTACTTCCGGAGAGAGGCTAATTCCGAGTTGCTCAAGAAGTTTTGAGTACAGATCAGACCTCTAGAACCTGACGGCGGTTATAGGTACCGCATGTTGGGCATGCAACGTGGTTGAGCTTTGGCTGCTGACACTGTTGGCATGTTGAGATAGCCGCTGCAGTTGTCTTCCACATGCTTCGTCGTGAACGTGTCTTCGAACGAGACATTTTTCGCTTTGGTACTGGCACGGTAATCGTCCTTTATCTTGATGAAATCTAGTGAGCTACAAACGTGTGGTCTGCCGCCGTTATGGGGTAAGTATCGCTTATTTCTCGGGATTGCCAAAATCGAGATTCTCAAGGCCCGACCAGCGAGCATCGATGACCTCATGAGCGTGGTCTTCCGGCAGGCTCGCCCACTTCTCCCCGCAATCTGGGCAGAGCCCCAAGCACTCCTCGGAGCAGAGTGGGTTCACAGGTAAGGTCAAAATAATTGCATCAATGATTGGAATCTCAAGGTTCATGAGATCACCTTCCATCTGAAGTTCATCATCGATATCGAGGTCAATATCTTCATCATCGCGCCTCTTCTTGCGACCTTTTTCATTGGTCGGTTCATATCGGTAGAGCTCTTGAATCTTGCGATCGATAACTACTTCAACGGACTCGAGGCAACGAATACATTCGCCAATCGCAACGGCGTAAATTTCAGCGCTCAGAAGCACGCCCTCAGTGACAGATTCAAGGCGAATATCGGCCTCAATGACATCGCCTTCAGGCACAGCAATGAGCGGCACTCCGATACGAGTTGGCGCCTCGATATCGAGCTCATACTCCTTGAGTTCGCCGGTTCGACGCGGAAGCTCGTAGGTGTTGAGAATAAAGGGGGTGTTCTTCTTACTCATCGTTGACGCTCTTAACTAATTATCAGCGTTGAGCTGAGAAAGAATATCTTTATCGTCAGCGCCTTCGAGGCGTTGACGACCACGTGCAACGGCATCCATCGTCTTATTGAGGATTACTTCAAGAGTTGCAAGGCGTCCATCAATATATGTCTCAACCTCACGGCGCTCATCTTCGGCAATTTCGCGAGCTTCATGAAGGATCCGTTGTGCTTCATCACGCGCGGCTTGCACGATAGAAGTCTGTTCGACCATACGAGCAACATCTTCGCGAGCAGAGGCGATCATTGATTCAGCGCTCATGCGACCTTCTTCAATGATGCGCTCTTTATCAGCGATGATTGATTCGGCTCCTTCTAAATCTGACGGCAGGAAGTCGCGAGCTCCTTCGAGGATCTCGAGCATCTCGCCACGATGGACTACGCATGAGGCAGAGAGTGGAACTCCTCGGGCTTCTTCAACAACTGCAATTGCTGTATTGAGTTTCTCAATCGAATCCATTGTCATTTCTGTTCTCCTGCTCTAGCTCGTAACGCTTCATGGACATTTGCTGGAACCATCGATGAGACATCTCCACCGTAATGTGCGAGCTCCTTAACAATTGATGATGATAAGAATGAGTGTGCGGGAGAAGTGGCCATGAACATTGTCTCTACACCCGATGCCTGGATATGAACCTGTGCCATCTGCATTTCGTAATCAAAGTCAGTGACTGCGCGGAGTCCCTTAACGATTGCTTGTGCGCCATTCTTCTTGCAATATTCGACGAGTAAGCCGCTGCCAGAATCAACGCGGACATTGGGAAATTTCTTCACATTCTCACTGATCATCTTCATGCGTTCTTCGACTGAGAAGAGCCCGGATTTATTACGATTGACGAAGACTGCGACAATCACTTCATCAAATTGCCCACTGGCGCGCTCGATGATGTCGAGGTGGCCAAAGGTGATGGGATCGAAGGAGCCCGGGCACACTGCGCGTTTCATGGTGCAAACGCTAGCAATGATTGCTGAGGTTATCCATTTTCCCCATCTACACGCGTAGGAACTCCATAAAAAATTGTTGCCTGCCCGTATTTCTTTTGACGCACTTCTTCGAGTCCTTCGGGCCATGAAATCTCTTTCACGCGACTATTGCGTTCGATTGCAATAAGAGCCTGTTGATCGATAAAGCCACCATCGCGCAATTGAATAAGTGTTTCAATGACATCAACGTCATCAACTTCATACGGTGGATCGATATAAATGAAGTGATAAGGCTGCGCGGCCTTATCTTCGAGGAAGCGATGAACGTGCATTGAGTACAGATGGAAAATTCCGGGACATCCCGCACTCTTGAGATTCTCCAAATTACTTGCGATTGCCTTGGCGGCAAAATCATCTTTCTCGACCGCATGAACGAGCGCTGCTCCACGCGAAAGCGCTTCAAGTGCAATTGCACCTGTTCCTGCATAGAGATCTAAAACATTAAGTCCATCAAATTCCCCGAACTCAGATGTCAACGTTGAAAAGAGCGCTTCGCGTGCTCGATCTGATGTGGGGCGAGTCGACGATGCCACTGCATCGATAGAACGTCCTTTAGCAAGGCCAGCGATAATTCTCATCATTAAGCCTTATCTATATATTCAGAAGCTGCATCCGCTTGAATGTCTGCAAGCTCTGTCGCTAAAAGTGGGAACTGTGAAAGTCCTAATTCGAGAATTATAGATGCATCTTCACGTGCCTGCTCAATCATCGATTCGTCCCTAAGAACTCGCAGCAATCGCAGGTGTGAACGCCCTCCTGATTGGCTAACACCTAATACATCTCCTTCGCGTCTTTGCTCGAGATCTATGCGAGAGAGTTCAAATCCATCGAGAGTTCCAGCAACTGCATCTAGTCGCTCTCGTGCTGATGTCTCTGCCGGGGCACTTGTGACAAGTAGACAGAGACCTGGGGATGTTCCACGACCAACGCGACCACGCAGCTGGTGCAACTGAGAAACACCGAAGCGATCGGCATCCATAATGACCATCACTGTTGCATTCGGAACATCGACTCCGACTTCGATGACAGTTGTTGAGATCAAGACATCAATTTCTTTATCCGTAAATGCTCTCATCGTTGAATCTTTGAGCTCTGCACTCTGTCGGCCATGGAGTGGTGCCACCTTTACGGTTTTGAGTGCTCCTCCAGAGAGAAGTGGCCCAAGCTCTTCGACAGAAGCAATCTCTGTACTGCTCTCTCCCATGAGGAAATCAATATCAGAATCTTCAGGAGTTCCTGCAGAAATTCGCGGAGCAACGATGTATGCCTGATGTCCCTGTGAGACTTCTTCGGTGATTCGCTCCCATGCTCGCTCTAAGAAACCTGGTTTCTCGAGAACAGGGATTACATGCGTTGTGATGGGTTGTCGACCCAATGGCAATTCGCGCAACGTTGATACATCGAGATCTCCGAAGACGGTCATTGCAACAGTTCTAGGAATTGGAGTCGCTGTCATCACAAGAAGATGTGGAGGATTCTGCGCCTTGCTCTTGAGAGCATCGCGTTGTTCGACACCAAAGCGATGTTGTTCATCGACAACGATGAGACCTAGATCGTTAAATGCAACGCTCTCACCCAAGAGAGCATGGGTTCCAATCACAATTCCTGCAGCACCCGATGCAGCAAGTGCAAGTGCATCCTTTCGTGCAGCTGCACTTTGTGAGCCTGTAATGAGAGTTACTTGTGTCGCGATATCTGAGCCACCGAGCATGCCGCCTTGTGAAAGAGGACCGAGAAGTTTTTCAATAGTGCGAAGGTGTTGGGCAGCAAGTACTTCGGTAGGTGCAAGAAGGGCTGCTTGTCCCCCGTTATCAATGACGGACAACATTGCGCGCAGCGCCACAACAGTCTTACCTGAACCAACTTCACCTTGCAGCAAGCGATGCATAGGGTGCGGTTGCGCCACATCATCGGCGATTTCCTTTGCAACTTCTTTCTGGCCCGCAGTAAGTTCGTAGGGAAGAGATGCATCGAGTGCATCGAGTAGCCCACCGCTGCGTGCAGGTCTTGCCACTGCATCGAGATTTTTGAGTTCTTTCCGCCTTGTTAAAAGAAGCAATTGCAAGAGGAATGCTTCATCGTATGTGATGCGTTGGCGCGCTTTCTCGGCAGTATCGAGATCTACTGGATTGTGAAGTTGCACAATTGCTTGATGCAGAGTCGGATAGCCATATTTTTCACGTATGGATTCGGGCAAGAAATCTGGAACTTCATCGAGGGCGCCTACTGCTAATTCAATGCACTGAGCAATCTTCCACGATGGCAACTTTGCACTTGCCGGATACATAGGCAGATACTTGCCAGCAAAACTTTCGACAGCCGCATCAACATCATTGCCATCTGCAATGAGCTCATAATCTGGGTGGGCCAGTTGTCTTTTCCCGTTGAAGACGCCAACTTTGCCTGCGAAGAGACCTTGTTTACCGACCTTGAGCTCTTTCTCGCGCCAGGCTTGGTTGAAGAAGGTGAGCGATAACTTCGCTGATCCATCGGTGACGATTACTTCGAGAATATTTCCTTTACGGCCCTGCAATCTGCGGCTAGATGCGCTAAAGATTTCAGCGAGAATTGTTACCTCATCGCCTTCATTGAGCTCTGAAATATTGGAAAGCTCGCCACGTACTAAATACCTGCGAGGGTAGTGATGGAGTAAATCTCCAACGGTTGTATAGCCAAATAAATCTTTCAGCACTTTTGTAGTGCGATCACCCAGGACTCCGACGAGTTTGGAATCAAGGGTGGCCATGGCGTTATTCTCTCCTTACAAGTGCTCACTCGACCTTACTTTTCGCATGGATTTTGGCGGATTCGCCCTATCCCGCCCCCTATTGCTACCCTTACGCCCTGTTCCTCGTAGGAACGAGAATTCTTTAGATCTAAGGAATTTGTAATCTA
>WLME01000010.1 GCA_009700365.1 Actinomycetota bacterium
TACATGAAATTGTATTGCTCAACCATTAGCTGATTCATTTGAATCACGCAATGGAGGTCGGAACGGGATTTGAACCCGTGTAGAGGGATTTGCAGTCCCTTGCCTCGCCTCTCGGCCATCCGACCATAGACAAACCGCCACCTGAAAGTAAATTCGAAGCGGCGGTTAATCCGAGCGGACGACGGGGTTCGAACCCGCGACCTGAACCTTGGCAAGGTTCCGCGCTACCAGCTGCGCTACGTCCGCATTTTTTGTGCGGGGGCAAATCTAGCGCAGTGCAGGCGTAACTGCCAAAGTGGGATTTTTTGCTGCGAGTTAATCCTCAGATATGCGTAGCCTTGCCCCATGTTTGGTCGCGAGTCTCAATTCTGGATGGGTGGTATTCATGCGACCAACCTTAAGGAAATTAGCAATGATCCATCGAGACTCGATGATGGTTCTTTTTGGTCGGTTCTTATCTCTTTTGAAGGCCAGGCTACATTTGCGCGATTTGAGGATGTAGCCGAGGCAAGTTTTCCCACTCGTGAATGGAATCGACTGACTCATCCTTGGGTAAGTTCTCTGGATCAGATGGATTACATGGCTTATGTTTCAACAATTAGAAATGAAATAGCTGAGGGTGGCGTCTACCAAGTAAATGCATGCAGACAGTTGCATCACATTTTGCCTGAATCCAATAAATCGCTAGAAGGTCTTTTTTCACAATTACTCATAGGCAATCCAGCGCCTTATGCCAGCTATTTGAGAGTTGAAGATTTGGAGATTGCTTCTGCATCTCCTGAACGATTCTTGAGCAGAATCGGTCGAACTATTTTGACATCTCCGATAAAGGGAACCATCACTCGGAACGAAAATGAATTCGGAGATAAAGATAAAGCCGAGAATTTGATGATTGTAGATTTGATGCGAAATGACCTAGGTAGAATATGCACTCCGGGCTCGGTAGAAGTTGCCGAACTCTTTAGGCACGAGAAGCATCCTGGGATTACACACTTAGTGTCTGATGTGAAGGGTCAACTTCAAGAAGGACTGGGATGGAGCGAAATCTTTAAAGCAACAATGCCACCAGGTTCTGTCAGCGGTGCGCCTAAGAGTTCGGCTCGGGCCCTGATCAAAAAATATGAGAATGATCGTGGACCCTATTGCGGTGCTCTGGGTTGGGTTCACGGCGATCGCGCAGAGTTATCGGTTGCGATACGGACATTCTGGAATGTGGGGGACTCTGTCCTCAGATTTGGAACCGGAGCAGGAATCACGTGGGGGAGCGATCCGGTGAGTGAATGGGAAGAGACTCAACTTAAAGCCCGACATTTGATTTCGATTGCAGGGGGCCAACTATGAAAAATTTCGAATTCGATTCTTATGGATTTCCAAAAACTTCCGGGATTTTCGAAACGATCAAGACAGTAAACGGAAGTCCTATTGCATTAGGTCGACATATGCGACGAGCTCTTGAATCCGGACTTGAACTTGGAATTGCTATCCCTTCGGAAGATTTCATTCGTAGCGAGATTCTTCGGACAATCCATGAAAATCCCCAAGAGGTAGGTCGATTGCGGTTATGTTTCGGCAAAGAGCTGCTCTATATCTCGCATGATTCTTACACTGAATTAACTGAACCTGCCCGATTGAATTTCTATACGCAGACTGTGATTGGAGCAGTACACAAGACATTTCCCTACGACTACCGCTTCGCCCTGATAGAGGCTGCACATCAAGAAGGCTTTCACGACTCAATCCTCTTTAATGAGAAGAACGAAATTACCGAAACTGCCGTTTCAAATATTATTCTCTTGATCGCCGGTGAATGGGTCACGCCTCCGATAACCTCGGGAATCTTGCCGGGAATCATGCGAGCCATCGCGATCGAAGAGTGTGGCGTTAAAGTCAGACCGATTCATGTATCTGAAATACCCGACGTTGAGTCTGCGATTTTGGTCTCGAGTTTGCGGATTGCACAGCCAATCTCGCATATCGGAGATATGAAATTGAAGATAGGCCAGGCAGCACAGGACTTACAAGACCAAATTCGCGCACACTCACAACCTGTTTCGATAGGCTGACCCCATGTCCATGATCTCAATAACTGTCGATGGCACAGTTCGTGATGTTGAGGCCGATCAACGTCCGACACAGATTTTCTCTGATTCTAAAGAGATTGTTGTATGCAAGGTAAATGGAGTCCTCAAAGATTTATGGACAGACCTATCGGATGGCGATGTGGTTGAAGGCGTATCAATCTCTTCTCCCGAGGGACTGGCAGTTCTTCGACATTCCACAGCTCATGTGATGGCACAAGCAGTGCAGCAAGTTTTTGCACAAACACGTCTTGGAATCGGCCCACCGATTACCGATGGTTTTTATTACGATTTTGATCCGCAGCAGCCCTTTAATGCCGATGATCTCGAGAAGATTGAAAGTGCGATGCGTAAGATTGTTAAAGAGGGGCAACGATTTAAACGCAGGGTCACATCAGAGTCCGAGGCTCTGAAGGAGCTTGCCCGCGAACCTTATAAATGTGAATTGATTGGCATTAAAGGTGGCGGAACCGATGAGACCAACGTCGAAGTCGGTGGCACCGAACTTACAATTTATGACAATTTAGGTCGCGACGGACAACCTGTATGGTCTGATCTTTGTCGTGGTCCGCATCTTCCGTCGACTAAGCACATCCCAGCATTTAAGTTAATGCGAAGCGCTGCTGCATATTGGCGTGGTTCTGAAAAGAATCCGATGCTGCAACGAATCTACGGAACAGCGTGGCCTTCGCAAGACGAGCTCAATGCATATCTCGAGTTGTTAGCAGAAGCTGAAAAGCGTGACCACCGCCGCTTAGGGCAGGAACTCGATCTCTTCTCTTTCCCCGAAGAGATTGGCTCTGGATTGGCTGTTTTCCATCCCAAAGGCGGAATCGTTCGTCGCGCGATGGAGGATTACTCACGCAAACGCCATGAGGAAGAAAACTACGAATTTGTCTATTCTCCACACTTAACAAAGGCAGCTCTCTTCCAAAAGTCTGGACACCTCGATTGGTACTCAGAAGGCATGTATCCACCGATGATCATGGATGAAGAACTTCATGCCGATGGAACGGTCAAGCGCGCAGGGCAGCAGTACTACATGAAGCCCATGAACTGCCCATTTCACAACTTAATTTTCCAATCACGTCAACGTTCTTATCGCGAACTTCCGTTAAGACTCTTTGAGTTCGGAACGGTCTATCGTTATGAAAAATCGGGTGTCTTGCATGGAATCACTCGCGCCCGCGGCTTCACTCAAGACGATGCGCATATTTACTGCACCAAAGAACAGATGCCAGGCGAGCTAGATTCACTTCTGACATTTGTATTGAATTTGCTTCGTGATTACGGGTTGGTTGATTTCTATCTAGAACTCTCAACTCGAAACCCAGAAAAATCAGTTGGAGAAGATGCTGACTGGGCCGAAGCGACCGAAGCCCTTCGTAAAGCAGCTCTTGCTCAAAATCTCGAACTTGTTTTAGATGAAGGTGGAGCCGCCTTCTATGGTCCAAAGATTTCAGTTCAAGCTAAGGATGCAATTGGACGTACCTGGCAGATGTCTACGATTCAGGTCGACTTTCAACTTCCGCAACGTTTCGAACTTGAATTCGCTGCAGCTGATGGATCGCGTCAAAGACCAGTAATGATTCACCGAGCACTATTCGGTTCTATCGAAAGATTCTTCGGAGTGCTTACAGAACATTACTCAGGTGCGTTCCCTCCATGGCTTGCACCTGTACAAGCAGTCGGGATTCCCGTCTCAGATGCTTTTGCCGATTACCTCAATGGTGTAATCAAAGAGATGAAGTCTTCGGGCATTCGCGCCGAATTAGATTCTTCAGATGATCGCATGCAGAAGAAAGTCCGCAATGCTCAATTACAGAAGATTCCATTTATGGTGATTGCTGGCGAAGAAGATATGAAAGCTGGAGCGGTTTCATTCCGATATCGAAACGGCGACCAGAAGAATGGAATCCCGGTAGCCGAAGCGATTGCAGAAATTAAGAAAATTGTCTCCGAACGTCTCCAGGTATAGATCGGCCTAGCTATGAGCGAGATTGATGGAGTCGGAATGCCTGATGGATGGCACCGCTTATGGGCACCACATCGCTTAGATTATCTTCGCGGCGAAAACCGTCCTCTCGAAGGCAATGAGGTCGAGTGTCCATTCTGCCGAGTTCCATCTTTGAGCGATGAAGATGGCTTGATTGTTGCTCGGGGTAAAACCGCATTTGTTGTCATGAATCTATATCCATATAACCCAGGCCACTTGCTTGTCTGCGCCTATCGACATGTTGCCGATCTCACCGATTTAACGGATGAAGAAAGGCATGAGATCACGGATCTGAGTGCGCATGCAATGGCAACTATTCGAAAAGTTTCACAGGCTGACGGATTTAATCTCGGCATGAATCAGGGAGCAATATCTGGGGCAGGTGTAGCAGCACATATTCATCAACATATTGTTCCGCGCTGGTCAGGTGATGCTAATTTCATGCCAATCATTGGTAGGACAAAAGTTCTTCCGCAACTACTAACAATGACGCGTGAAGAATTAGCTTCCGCTTGGTAGCGAGGCTATGTAACTCTTTACGATATCTATACCAATTCCTTTTGCAAGATTTATTGGAATCGCTGGAAAGATAATGCCAGCAGCAAAGGCTCCCTCGTCCATCTCCGACATCATGTCGAAATACTCTTCACGGAACTCTCGGACTAGCTCTTCATGCTCGGGTTCGCTGTGGCGCATAGTTGGTGGATTTGTTGAATAATCAAGAATTTGTAAGTCTTGCATTCGAATGAGAGCAATCGGTTCTCCTGCATCATCATGCAAAACTAGAAATGGAGTCACGAGTTGATCAAATACTCTATTCGCAACCATGACTGCATCTTCGAAATCGAGTTCATGTCCATCTAGGCCATTTACGAGAACAATTCTTGGAATTTGAAAGTCATCTAGCGCTGCCCAGTTCTCAATTGTTGGGTTATCAATTCCAGCAGCCGGATTGATGGCGAAAATTGCTAGGTCGGATTCGCTCTCGGGAGTACTTGCAAGCTGACCACCGAATGTAGTTGCGATAGCCTGAGGGGAGGCACTCGCATGACCGTATACATGGATACGGTTCACATGCGTAGAACTAGGTGAAGACATGAAGGTAAGCCTACGATGGTGCCGATGATTAATAGCTCACTCAAGCCGGCAGTCACTCGATTAATTAATCCAGTGGCCCGTTTGGCTATCCGGTTAGGCCTCACTCCGGATCTCGTGACGATTCTAGGAGCTATAGGAGTTATTGCTTCTTCGGCATATTTCTACACTCGCGAGTCATATCTCTACGGAACCATCGCCGTCTCATTCTTTGTTCTGAGCGATCTATTTGACGGAGCCATGGCTCGTATTTCTGATCGCGGGCCATCTCAATGGGGCGGATTCTTAGATAGCACTGTCGACCGTATAACTGACTTTGCCATCACGATCACCATCCTTGTTCCACTCATTCGAAAAGATGACAAACTCTCATACCTCGCTTTAATTACTTTAGTTACAGGGCTTTTGATTCCGTACATTCGCGCAAAAGCTGAGAGCTTTTCAATTCCGTGTTCAGTCGGAATTGCGGAGCGGACCGAAAGGCTCATAATAATTCTGGCTGCAGTGGGGTTGCATGGCCTTCATATTCACTATGCGCTGGCGATTGGCTTCTGGCTACTTGCCATACTCGGAATCGTTACTGTCATTCAAAGAATGCGCACCGTTTATGTTGGGTTGCGCAACAAGTGAAAGCACGCATTTCGTACATCGCATATCTATCAGGATGGTGGGTAGTCCGTAAAGTTCCAGAGAAATGGGCATATTCACTCTTCTCGTGGATTTCTGATTCACTGGTAAGAAGGAACGGAAAGAGCATTCAACGTCTGCGCTCCAATCTTGCTCGAGTTACGCCTGAATTTTCGAAATCGGAACTCGAAGAGCTAGTAATGCAATCCATGCGCTCCTATATGCGCTATTGGTGTGACACTTTTAGAATTCAAGATTGGTCTACTTCCAAGATTCAAAGTTCAGTGACTACTACAAATGAGAATCTCCTTATTGACCCAATGAAGCAGGGCCAAGGTGTCGTAATCGCACTTCCGCATTCGGGAAACTGGGATCATGCAGGCGCCTACTTCTGCTCACTAGGAATTCCGTTAGTCACGGTGGCTGAACGCCTCAAGCCAGAGGCCCTATTCTTAAAATTCCTACAACACCGTGAATCCATGGGCTTTGAGGTCCTGTCTTTAGATAATCGTTCATTCGCAACTCTCATGAAGAGAGCTCGGGAAAAGCGACTCATTGCACTCGTTGCAGATAGAGATTTATCGCAGTCAGGAATAGATGTTAACTTTTTCAATTATCCAGCTCGTATGCCAGCAGGTCCTGCACTGTTGCATATCAAGACAGGAATCCCCATAGTGGTCGCTCATGTCTCGTATACGCAAAATGGAATCCATATAGATTTCGAGCCAGTTGAACTTTCGTCAATCGGATCAGATGAAGAGCGCATTCAGCAATGCGTGCAAGAAATTGCACGACTCTTCGAAAAGGGCATCAAGGGTCGCCCTCAGGATTGGCACATGTTGCAACGAATCTGGATTGATGGAGATTTCGCTGATCGTAAAGATGCGGAGGTCTAGTTGTGCCGCTATCGAAGAAGAGAATTGGAATCGTCTGTCCTTATGGCTGGGATACACCGGGAGGTGTACAGAGCCACGTTTCAGATTTAGCAGAATATTTAATCCGGCAAGGCCATTTCGTCAGCGTTCTTGCACCTGCCATTCATGATGAAAATCTTCCGGATTACGTCACGAGCGCAGGAAGACCTATCGCTATTCCATATAACGGTGCTGTTGCGCGAGTACTTTTTGGTCCGATTGCCTTTGCGCGAGTTCGTCAATGGATTTCACAAGGAAGTTTTGATGTCTTGCATCTGCACGAACCTGCCATCCCATCCATCTCTTTACTTGCGTGTTGGGCCGCTGAAGGCCCGATGGTCGGTACTTTTCACGCAGCGGCCAAGCGGCAGAAAGTAACATTTGCGGTTGCGCCGTTTCTCGAACCCGTGATTGAAAAACTGACAGCTCGTATAGCTGTGAGTGAAGCGGCCCGCGAAACTCTTACAGAGCATTTAGAAACAGATGCGATAGTCGTCCCCAACGGAATCTACGCTTCGAAGTATCGAAATGGTGTAGTCGATCCCAAGTGGGCCGGAAATACATTGGGATTTATAGGGCGATTCGAGGAACCGCGTAAGGGTCTTTCGGTGCTTATCGCTGCGCTCCCACAGATAATTGTGGAGATTCCGGATATCAAGATTTTTGTGGCAGGTCCAGGTGAAAGCTCTGAAATGCTCAAAGAGATGCAACCATCGTTACGTAGCCGATTCTTTTTCTTGGGAAGAATTTCTGAAGAAGAGAAAGCAAATTTCTTGACTTCAGTAGGTCTGTACATCGCACCAAATACTGGGGGAGAATCATTTGGAATAATTCTCGCCGAGGCACTTGCAGCAGGAGCCTCTGTCGTAGCGAGTGATATTCCCGCATTTGATTCACTCCTAGGCCACGGTCAATACGGAACACTTTTCAATTCCGAGGACCCCGATGATTTAGCGTCAAAAGTAATTGCTCTCTTTAAGGATGAATCAACCCGCCAAGAAATTGCTGAGCGAGGCAAGGAATACGCACAATCATTTGATTGGGATGTAGTTGCAGATAAGATTTATGATGTTTATGAAATGGCGATGGTCGGCGGTTCAGGAGTTACCTTGTCATCAGAAAATCGTGCCTGGAATAAGCTCTTAGGAAGGCAGAGCTGATGAAATTTGTTGTGGTTCTCTTCATCATTGCGCTAGCTGCTTGGTATCTCTCCTATTCAGCCACACGACTTGATCGCCTGCACCACCGGGTAGAAACCAGTTGGGCAAATCTTGACGGGTTGTTACAGAGACGAGCTGCGATTGCAATAGAAATCGCACGCTCAGAAATTTCAGATCCGGCTTCAGCAATGCTTCTTACCTTTGCAGCCCATCAAGCACGTGAGGCAAGTGTTCGAGATAGATCACAGGCAGAGACCGGACTATCTGGAGCACTTGGAATTTTACTTGAAGCATCCAACGAGATATCGGGAGAAATTGAAAAAGATCTCATCCGCGAACTTCAGGAGTTGACGGAAAAGATCAAGATGGCCGTGGCAATACATGTTGACGCTGTAAACCGCACGCAATTGGTGAGAAAAAAGATCATCAATCGAATTTTTCGCCTAGCTGGCACCGCTCCGGAACCAGTTACATATGAATTTGAAGGCGATGTCCTTTAGGCGCGCCCTTATTGGTATTGCTGCTTTTCTTTCGGCAGCAATAGTCATAGTTGCGCTCTTAGCATCACGAGCTCAAATCTCAAGCGTCATTCCATTTATAGATTCGGTTCCCGAAAACTCAATCAGTTCTTTACCAGGAGGAGATGGTCCTGTTCTGGTGGTCAAGATTGATGACACCTCTCAGGCACGGCCACAGATTGGCTTAGAAGATGCTGACATCGTTTACATTGAACAGGTTGAAGGCGGGCTAACTCGACTCGCAGCGATTTTCTCTTCAAAGATCCCACAGAAAATTGGACCAGTCAGATCAGCGCGCATCTCCGATGTAGAGCTTCTTGCCCAGTACGGACATGTGGGTTTTGCTTACAGTGGGGTACAGAAAAAGATGCGCCCAGTTATTGACGCAGCAAACCTCGAAGATTTGGGAGCACAAAAGCACTCAGCCACTATCTACACACATGATGATTCGAGGATTTCGCCATATGCAATGGTGTTAAGAGCAGATCTCATTATGGAATTTGCTAAAGATAAGGCGCTGAACATTGCGTCATCAAAGAATATGGGTTGGAAGTTTGGTGATTCACCACAGGGTGGAGTAGCAATTTCTTCTGTTCATTTATCATGGCCGGCAAGTTCCTATGATGCAATGTGGTCCCAAGAGGAAAATCGCTGGTTACTCAACAAGTCGGGCACTGCTGACTTCGCAGCGAGTGGAATCCAACTTGGTCCGAAAACTTTAGTCATTCAAAATGTTTCAATCACTGACTCCATCTACAAAGATAAAGTCGGGGGAGTTACGCCGTATTCAGCAACTGTCGGGACCGGAACCGGATTTATTTTGCGTGATGGCAAGTATTTCGAGGCAACGTGGACAAGGGCGGACGAGACGTCAGGCACCATATGGAAAACGTTAGATGGCACGGAGATTTCCTTTGCAAAAGGGCAGATTTGGGTGGCCCTCACGGATAAAGCTCCCGTTTTTACGACAATACCTGCGGATGCACCATCGCCGGCAACAAAGTAGACTGAGCGACCTACCGTCACCTTTCAAGGAGTTGAAATATGTCTGAAGCAACTGGCACAGCGCGCGTAAAGCGTGGCATGGCTGAAATGCTTAAGGGTGGCGTAATCATGGATGTGGTCAATGTCGAACAGGCGAAGATCGCAGAAGATGCTGGTGCCTGCGCCGTCATGGCTTTAGAGCGAGTCCCTGCAGATATTCGCGCACAAGGCGGAGTCGCTCGCATGTCAGATCCAGACATGATCGCAAAAATCCAAGCAGCAGTCTCTATTCCAGTAATGGCAAAGGTTCGTATTGGCCACTTTGTAGAGGCTCAAATAATCGAGAGCCTTGGCGTTGATTACATCGACGAGTCAGAAGTTCTTACCCCTGCTGATTACACAAACCATATTGATAAGTGGGATTTCAAAGTTCCCTTTGTCTGTGGAGCAACCAATCTAGGCGAAGCGCTTCGACGCATCAATGAAGGCGCTGCGATGATTCGATCCAAAGGTGAAGCAGGAACAGGCGATGTTTCAAATGCAATGACTCATATGCGCACAATCGGTGGCGAAATTCGTCGTCTTACCTCTATGCGCGAAGATGAACTGTATGTCGCCGCGAAAGAACTTCAGGCTCCTTATGCACTCGTGAAGGAAGTAGCAGAAACCGGGAAGCTTCCCGTTGTTCTCTTTACAGCTGGAGGAATCGCAACTCCTGCGGATGCGGCGCTCATGATGCAAATGGGTGCTGACGGAGTCTTTATCGGTTCAGGAATTTTCAAATCGGGAAATCCTGCACATCGCGCGGCCGCATGCGTTAAGGCGACAACATTCTTCAACGATGCAAAGGTATTAGCCGATGTTTCTCGTGGATTGGGTGATGCAATGGTGGGAATCAATGTTGCTGATATTCCGGTCCCTCACCGCCTCGCTGAGCGCGGTTGGTAATATAACAACGCCTCATTGAAGATTTTATGAAAGTTGGAGTTCTCGCTTTACAAGGTGACTTTCGAGAGCACGTTCTGTCGACATCTGAATGTGGACATGAACCTGTAGAAGTCCGAACTGTTGATCAACTTAATTCAGTTGATGCTCTTATCCTTCCTGGGGGAGAGTCAACAACAATTATTAAGTTAGCCGAGTCTTTCGGGCTGCTCCTACCGATTAGGGAAAAGATCAAATCTGGGTTTCCCGTGTATGGCTCGTGTGCGGGAATGATTCTTTTAGCGGATCGAATTTTTGACGGAATTGATGGTCAACAAACTTTCGGCGGTATTGATATCACTGTGCGCAGAAATGCCTTTGGTCGTCAGGTCGATTCCTTTGAGTCAGATATCGAATTTAATGGAAAGTCTCTTCATACAGTCTTCATTCGCGCACCTTGGGTGGAAGAAGTCGGGCCCGGGGTAGAGGTTCTTTCGTCGGCTGCACATCACCCTGTCGCGGTTCGACAAGGTTCGCTCCTTGCCACAAGTTTCCACCCTGAATTAACAGGTGATCGCTCCGTGCATAGCTACTTTTTTGATGAGATCTGCAAAGCCCGATAAAGTAAGGGTTAGATTTTTCGCTTATATCGATTGAGGTGTTCAAATGTCAGGCCATTCCAAATGGGCAACAACTAAGCACAAGAAGGCTGTTATCGACAGCCGTCGTGCAAAGAATTTTGCAAAGCTCATTAAGGCAATTGAAGTAGCTGCTCGTAATGGTGGACCAGACGTTGATGGAAATCCCACTTTGTTTGATGCAATTGCAAAAGCCAAGAAGAACTCGATGCCGGCGGATAATATTGAACGCGCCGTTAAACGCGGAGCGGGTCTCGAATCCGGTGGATCGGATTGGCAGACAATTATGTACGAAGGCTATGGCCCAAATGGCGTGGCAATCATGATCGAATGTTTATCAGATAATAGAAATAGAGCCGCCTCAGAAGTTCGCGTTGCCGTTACCCGCAATGGTGGATCGATGGCAGATCCAGGATCTGTCTCATATCTTTTCAATCGTAAAGGCGTAATCATTGTCAACAAAACTGCGTCGGTAACCGAGGATTCAATTCTCGAGGCCGCACTTGATGCAGGCGTTGAAGAGGTAAACGATTTGGGTGAATCCTTCGAAGTTGTCTGCGAGGCCAGTGACCTCGTTTCTGCACGAACGGCTCTTCAAGCTTCTGGAATCGATTATGAGTCCGCAGATTCGTCATTCCTTCCATCTATGCAGATTCCACTCGATGCCGAAGGCGCTCAGAAAGTATTTGAATTGATTGACGCGATAGAAGAGCTTGATGATGTTCAGAATGTGTACTCGAATTTCGATGTCTCTGACGAAGTTATGGCGAGCCTTTCCTAACTCTTTCCTGCTCAAGTCCTAGGCTTAGAAGTTATGAGCCACCCACAGAGACGCGTTCTTGGAGTAGATCCTGGCCTAACGCGTTGCGGAATTGGAATCGTTGAAGGTTCCATCGGAAGGCCACTTTCCCTCGTAGCAGTTGGTGTCATTCTCACTGCAGCAGACTTGCCACTAGAACAGAGATTGCTCCAGCTTGAATCCGAACTCGAGGAGTGGATATCTATTCATTCCCCAGACGTGATTGCAGTAGAAAGAGTTTTCTCCCAACATAATGTGCGGACAGTGATGGGTACCGGGCAAGCTGCAGGTATAGCTCTATTGGTGGCTGCACGTCGAGGAATACCAGTAATGATGCACACGCCCTCAGAAGTCAAAGCTGCAGTGACAGGATCTGGGCGAGCAAATAAAGCACAAGTGGCCGAGATGGTAAAAAGATTATTGAATTTAGATGTGATTCCTAAGCCTGTCGACAGCACCGATGCTTTAGCGCTTGCGATTTGTCATATCTGGCGTGGTGGTGGAAACTCTAAAATTGAAGCTGCACTCAAAGCAGAGAAATCGCGTCTAGCAAAGTTGGTTAAGAAATGATTTCGCTTCTCAACGGAATTGTACGTTCGGTCGCTCTTGATAAAGCAATCGTTGAAGTCGGAGGCGTTGGTCTCAGCGTTTCAATTACTCACCACACAAGTACGCAACTGAATCTCGGTACTCCTATTCAACTATTCACTTCACTTGTTGTCCGTGAAGATTCGCTTACACTCTTTGGATTTCTAGATGAAGAGACTCGGGCCACTTTCGAATTGGTGCAAACTGTTTCGGGAATCGGACCAAAGGTGGCACTTGCAATAATGGGATCTCTTTCACCACAAGCTTTAGCGCTAGCAATCTCGCAAGAGGATATTAAGGCAATTGAAAAAGTGCCTGGGATCGGTCGAAAGGGAGCGCAACGTTTAATCCTCGAACTCAAAGGAAAGATCTCTGATTTTGGAACTTCGGAGAACGCGCGCATGCATCAGCCGTTATGGCGAGAACAATTGAGCTCAGCGCTCGTATCACTTGGGTTTTCGGCGAAAGATTCCGATATCGCAATCAATAAAGTTTTAGCCGATTATGCTGAAGAAGGCGTTGATCCCGCTTCTGCAGATTTATCTGATCTCTTAAAGCGGGCCCTTCAAACTGGAAGGCGAAGTTGATGAATGAGGAGAGGGTGGTGAATCCGCAGAGCGCGACAGATGAGCTCGCGGCTGAACATGCTCTTCGCCCGAAAACGCTCAAAGATTTTATTGGTCAACATCGAGTTCGTCAGCAAATTGATGTACTTCTTAGAGCGGCGCGTAAACGTGATTCAGCAGCCGACCACATATTGCTCTCTGGTCCTCCAGGCTTGGGAAAGACAACTCTTGCAATGATTCTTGCTTCAGAGATGCAAACTCCAATTCGTATTACGAGTGGTCCAGCAATAACACATGCTGGAGATTTGGCTGCGATTTTATCTTCCCTGGTCGAAGGAGAGATTCTCTTTTTAGATGAGATTCACCGTCTCCCACGTCCGGCCGAGGAACTTCTTTATTTGGCGATGGAGGATTTTCGAGTGGATGTGGTTGTTGGTAAAGGCCCTGGTGCAACTGCAATCCCACTTCAACTCCCGCGTTTTACATTGGTAGGTGCAACAACTCGCGCAGGACTTCTGCCTTCTCCATTGCGCGACCGATTTGGTTTCACGGCTCACTTAGATTTTTATGAAGAATCAGAGCTTGAGGAAGTTATTTCACGGAGCGCAGTTCTTTTGGGGCTGACTATTGACAAGGATGCGATTGGTGAAATCGCAAGCCGTTCTCGTGGTACTCCGCGTATCTCCAATAGATTACTGAGACGGGTTCGTGATTACGCACAAGTTAACGGATCAAATTCACTCACGCACTCAGATGCTCAAGCGGCCTTAGATATGTACGAGGTCGATGCAAAGGGTCTCGATCGTTTGGATAGATCTGTTTTATTGGCTCTGATTGAGAGATTCAATGGAGGACCTGTGGGGCTATCAACACTTGCAATAGCGGTGGGGGAAGAGACAGAGACCGTCGAGTCAGTTGCTGAGCCGTTCTTGGTACGAAATGGCTTTATGGCGCGAACTCCACGAGGTCGTGTGGCTACGGCGTTGGGATGGGAGCATGTGGGACGAACACCACCTCCAGGAATCGCGACCCTTTTCGACACACCAGCGCCCGACGCCTAGACTCTCCTCTTATGTCCACACCTACAAAACCAGTGAAGACCACTGGTCGACCTGTACGCGCCCTGGCAATTTTGGCGCTCTTCATTGTCGGCCTTTTGGCAACGGCCCTAGTCCAGGGAGCATCGTCGGTACGTCTCGGTCTAGATCTTCGAGGGGGAACCAGCGTCACTCTTCAACCACGCGCCTCCAATGACTCGAACAAGATAACTTCAGAGGCAATCGATCAAGCAGTATCAATTATTCGTCAGCGCGTTAACTCACTCGGTGTTGCTGAGTCTGAAGTTACCGCTCAGGGAAGTGGCACAAACCGTCAAATTGTTATCTCGGTTCCAGGAGATTCTGGTCGACGTGTGGTCGATCTAGTTGGTCAAACTGCAGAACTTAGATTTCGTCAGGTTCTTGCCGAATCTTCCGTCTTAGCTACGAACGACACCACGACAGCTGCAACTCCCGTTTCAGGTGTCTCGACTGAAATAAATCTGAAGTTCGCCGCACTTGATTGCACCAATCAAACAAATCTAAAAGGTACCGGCGCAGATGCTCCGACTGATGTCATCGTCGCATGCTCTCGCAGTGGCGCGAGCAAGTACATCTTGGCTCCAGCGGAAGTTCTTGGTCGTCAAGTTTCCAAGGCTGCAGCAGGAATCGATCAACAGGGAGCTAGTGCTTGGTATGTACTTCTTACCTTTAACGGCGAAGGCACAAAGGCATTCGGTTCACTTACAAGTCGCGTAACTTCACTTGCTTCTCCACAAAATCAAGTTGCAATTGTTCTTGATGGCCTCGTTGTTTCAGCTCCTGTAATCAATGAAGCAATTCCTTCCGGAAATGCTCAGATCACTGGTTCGTTCTCACAACTTGAAGCGCAAGACCTTGCAAATGTTTTGAAGTATGGAGCACTTCCACTCGCATTTGATCGCGGAGAAGTTCAACAAGTTTCGCCAACACTCGGTGCAGATCAGCTTCGTGCGGGCTTACTAGCTGGTGCACTTGGTCTCATACTGGTCTTCCTCTTCTCACTCATCTACTACAGAGCACTTGGTTTGGTAACGGTTGGCTCCCTGGCAATTGCTGGCGCCATCTTGTATCTGCTGTTCTTGGTACTCGGCGAGTCGATTGGATTCACATTAACGCTGGCGGGAATTGCGGGAGCGATTGTCTCAATCGGTATCACTGCAGACTCATTCATCGTCTTCTTCGAACGTATTCGCGATGAAGCTCGTGAAGGTCGTTCTCTTCGTTCAGCGGTAGAAAGTGGATGGGCGCGAGCACGACATACGATTCTGGTTGCAGATGCTGTCTCCATTCTGGCTGCAGTCCTGCTCTATTTCTTCGCAGTCGGTGGCGTCAGAGGTTTTGCTTTCACCCTGGGTCTGACGACGCTCATCGATCTCTTGATTGTCTTTATCTTTACTAAGCCAATCGTCACAGTCATAGCGAAGTGGAACTTCTTCGCTTCGGGCCATCCTCTCTCAGGTTTCTCTGAGAAGAGCATTGGTCGCAAACAAACAGCTACACCATTGGAGGCGTAATCACATGGCTAAACTTTCAGGTCTAGGTGGCCGTCTCTACTCAGGTGAGACATCTTTCAATATTGTTGAACGACGCAAGCGTTGGTACTCAATATCAGCTCTCTTCATCCTCGCATCAATCGCGGCATTGGCTATTCAAGGACTTCACCTTGGTATCGAATTTAAAGGTGGCGCCTCCTATACCGTCACTCAACCAACTGCGACAGTAGAACAAGCACGTGGCGCAGTTGAAGGAATCGGCATACCAGGCGAAATCATTGTTCAAAAAATTGGTACTACTAAAGTTCGAGTACAGACAGGCGCAGTAACTCCAGACCAATCAAAGGCCATTGAAAGCGCACTCACTTCAACTTCCGGCGTTACAACCGAATCAATTGACACTCAACTGGTCGGCCCTTCATGGGGTAAGGAAATTACTAGAAAAGCCCTCTATGGACTATTTGCCTTTCTTCTCGCTGTAATGCTCTTTTTGGCTATGGCCTTTGAACCAAAGATGGCGCTTGCGGCGATCGTCGCAGTAGTTCACGACGTTTTGATCACTGTTGGCATTTATGCCTTGGTTGGTTTTGATGTCACTCCAGCTACCGTGATTGGATTCCTTACAATTCTTGGGTATTCGTTGTATGACACCGTCGTTGTCTTCGATAAGGTTCGAGAGAACACGAAATCAGTGGCAGCAAATAGCAAGATGACCTATTCGCAA
>WLME01000100.1 GCA_009700365.1 Actinomycetota bacterium
ATTAGCTATCGATGCCGGAATGATGAAGGATCGAGTCACCCTCGATTACGACTGGTCCTCAGCGCCAGGAACCCTTACCTTCTCGATGGATGAAGCAGATCTTTTGACTCAGATGGATGGCACGTATCTTCTCAAATCAATCGATGCAGATTCAACGCAAGTTACCTATGAATTAACTGTGTCGGTCTCTCTTCCCGTACCGTCGATGATGATCACCAAGGCTCAACAGCAAACCATTGATGCTGCCCTAAAAGAACTGGCCGAACGAGTTTCATAAATGGCTTACTCAATAGGCGTCGATGTTGGCGGTACCAAGGTACTTGGCGGTGTGGTCGACGAATCAGGTGCAGTTCTTAAGACTGCCCGACGTGATACTCCGCGAGAAGGCGGAAGCGCTCTTACCCAAGCAATTGCTGATGTAGCAAAGGAATTGATGGCAGATTTCACCATTGATTCTGTTGGAGTATCTGCTGCTGGTTTCGTCTCATCCGATCGCAAGACAATGCTTGCAACGCCAAATATCGCAGGATGGAATGGCGTCGATTTAGATTATGAATTGACTTCTCTCATTGGACTTCCCGTTGTTATAGAAAATGATGCAAATGCTGCCGCGTGGGGTGAAGCTCGCTTTGGCGCTGGTCGCGGTAAAGAACATATGTTGATGCTTACAGTCGGCACAGGAATCGGCGGAGGAATCGTTGTCAACGGCGATCTTTATCGGGGAGCATTTGGAATTGCAGCAGAGATAGGTCATATCCGCGTTGTACCTGAAGGTCATCTTTGCGGTTGCGGTGCACGCGGTTGTTTCGAGCAATACGGTTCTGGAAATGCTCTGATGCGTCATGCTCGCGAAGCGATAGCTGCAAGCCCCGATATTGCTCGCAACCTTCTTTCTCGCGGCGATGGAACCCTCGAGGGCCTCACAGGTAAAGCGATAACAGATGCAGCCAGAGATGGTGATGCCGTGGCACTTGCTGCATTTAATACAACAGGCCAATGGCTTGGCGCAGGTATCGCATCACTTTCGGTAATTCTAGATCCTGAATGTGTCGTAATCGGCGGGGGAGTAATCGATGCTGGAGACATACTTCTGGCACCAATTCGTTCAGGGCTCGAGAGATATATGCCTTTTGCAGGTAAGCATCCCTACCCAGAAATTATTGCTGCCTCGCTAGGAAATGAAGCCGGCCTTGTGGGAGTTGCAGATTTAGCTCGCCTCTAACGTTCTGTTGGATAAATAAGACCTATCTGTTTTCTGATCTCATCCAATGTATGCATGATTGCAATTGATTCGTCGAGGGATAGAAGTTCAGAATCAAGAGCGCCCCGTTGTACTAATTCTGAGAAATATTGCGCTTGCTCTCGTAGGCCATGCCCAACGTACTTATTTGGATATTCAGTTGTTGTGCCATCGTGCATAATCAAGCGAATTGACGTTGGGTTGTAAAAGACCGTATCAACCTCGATACGTCCGAGTTCGCCAGAAATGGTTGCTCGGTTGGAAGTCTTTGCAGATAGAGTCGTTGAAACTATGGCCTGCGCCCCCGACTTGTAATCAAGAATTGCAGCAGTTTGTGCATCTACTCCTTTATCCGTGAAAGATGCAGAAGCGGTGATTTTGTCAGGAATTCCCAAAACCATATGTGCAAAAGAGATGGGATAAATTCCAAGATCTAAGAGAGCGCCGCCACCGAGTTCAGGTTCCCAATGGCGAGGATTTGCGTAATCCGCCAGGCGTTGGCCGTGATCTGCTTCAACAGTGAGAATATTGCCGATGACGCCGCTAGCAAGCAGTTCGCGAATTGTATAAACGTGGGGGAGATAGCGAGTCCACATCGCCTCCATTAGAGCTACGCCATTGTCTTTAGCCGCATCACGCATTGCACTTGATTCACGAGCGTTTACTGCAAACGGCTTTTCGCAGAGAACTGGTTTTCCAGCGGTGAGTGCGAGTATTGAATTTTCTGCGTGGAATGTGTGAGGAGTCGCAATATAAATTGCATCAATATTGGGATCGTTAACTAAATCCTCATAGCTTCCGAATGCGCGACAGCCAGGAAATTCCATCGCCCAATCTTCTGCGGACTGTAAGCTTCTTGATCCAACCGCTGCAACGATATGATTATTGAGATACGAGAGATCGCGCGCAAAGGCAGTTGCGATTCCACCAGTGCCTAAGATCCCCCAACGAAACTCCAAGCCTGTGTAATTCTCACTCATAATTCAGCTCCATCTTCTGGTTTTTCATTTATGCGATTATTCTTCCAACGTATAAATGATTGCTTTGCTTCTTGAAATTGAATTCTTAAACTTTTCTTTGGTAGTACCGGTGGTGTGAATTTATGTGTGTCTTCGAAAGCATCTAATTCGTCAAGATAAGTTGTCGGAGATGATTCATCGAGGGAGAGTCCTTCGATGATTGACTCAAATTCATCATTGATGAGTTCATCATCAAAATCGCCGCTTTCGTCGCGCTTGCTCATGGTTTATGTTCGCACAAAGTGGGCTAATCAGGCTAAATTAGCGCCTATGAATAACTTGCCCTACGGCACCCTCCGGGCATTTCTGACCCCATTCCTTATGTTGCTCTTTCGTCCCAAGGTAAAGGGTCTTCGCAACGTTCCAGCATCAGGTTCTTTAATTCTCGCTTCTAACCATCTGTCATTTAGCGATTCGATCTTTATGCCGCTAGTGGTTCCTCGCAAAGTAACTTTCCTCGCAAAGAGTGAGTACTTCACATCACCTGGACCTAAAGGCTTTATTAAGAAGTTGACCTTTATCGCACTCGGACAAGTTCCTGTTGATCGCTCTGGTGGACGTCGAAGCGAGGCTGCATTAATTACTGGACTTGAAGTTCTAGCCGGCGGCAATTCACTTGGGATTTATCCTGAAGGAACTCGTTCTCCAGATGGGCGCCTCTACAAAGGACGCACTGGAATTGCTAGGTTAGCGATTGAGTCTGGGGCGCCAGTTATTCCAATTGCAATGTTTAATACCGACAAGATTCAACCTACCGGAACAGTAGTTCCCAAAATTAAGCGAGTGGGAATTACTTTTGGCGAGCCGATGTACTTTGAAGGCGACTCAACCAATTTGCAATATCTACGTGAAGTCACCGATCAAATTATGAAGCGTATTCAACAATTATCCGGACAAGAATATGTCGATACCTATGCGGTCAAGGCGAAGAAGTCAGGAATTAATGTCGAAAATAATGAGGAAGATTAATCAATCTCTAGTTCGACGCGTTTAGCAAGATAATTGCAGGTTTGGCATTCTGGCCCTGCTGCAGGCATTCCACCTTCGATTGTGGTGATTAACTCTTCGAGCAGAGCCGTGAAGGTAGCAGTATCTCGCTCGACAGGAACATAATGTTGATTGGTCGCGAATCCATGCGAGTTACTTGCGATTTCTGTTGGCGCAGTTTGTGTGACACCAGCTAACTTCCAAATCAAGAGCCCCATCGACGAGACTGGAAAAGGCTTTCCTTTATCTGGATTTTCAAGAGCATGCGCGTAAGCCTCTAATTGAGGTGCGTAGAAAGGGCCATTATCGCGATCAGAGTCAGATACTTTGCAATCGATAATTCCAACGGTTCCATCTTCGTAATGCCCCAATAGGTCGTAGATCCCAAGAATCTTCCATCGAGTCTCAAAACCATTGATAGAGATTGGCGCGCTCTTAACCCATTGTCCCCACTGTTTAACAACTCCTGGCTTGAGTGAAGGGCTTATTGCCTGCATTGGTGCGCGTCTGAAATGTTCTTCTTGTGCATCAGCAAGTGGTTTTACGAGTGGGAATTCTTTCTTCATCTCAAACTTAAACCAGTATTTAAGCCAGAGGCACCGCTTACATGTTGAAAGGCCGAAAGTGAGGTCAGACGGTGCAATAGTTTCACGAGCTGGAACGTCAGGTTTACGCATGGTTCATTCTCTCGCTATCCAGTTATCACGGCAGAGATAAGGACTGCGACACCAAGAAGAATCATGATTGTGCCGCCTGTTGCGCGCAATCTTTCAAGCCTTCGATTATCTGTCGCAAGCCATGCCCGCGCAGTTCCGGCGAGTAGACCCCAGGATCCATCCGAGATAAATGCGAGAAGACAGAAGACCAAACCTAAAAATATTAATTGGACGGTGACATGACCACTTTCAATATCTACAAACTGGGGTAACACTGCTGCAAAGAAGACAATTGCCTTTGGATTAAGAACTCCAACCCAGAATCCATCTCGAATTGATTGACGCGCACTTGGCGCAATTGGACCTTGGTTTGTCATATCGGCTGCATGTACGGCGCGTTTACGTATCGCATCGAGGCCGAGATACATCAAGTAGAGACCACCTGCCCATTGCACCGCGATATATGTGATGTGCCATTTCTGAA
>WLME01000101.1 GCA_009700365.1 Actinomycetota bacterium
GGAATCTTCGTGATGATTTCTGAGTTCGCAATTGGTTTTGCGACACTTCTCAACGTTGCGCCTACGACTGCGGCCTTTGGTGGATTCGCGATGGCTACAGGATTATGGCTATCGAGCTCATTCCACACTTCTCCATATTTTTTAGCCAGTGATAGCGCTTATGCAATATTGTGGCTTTCATATCTTCTACTCATGAATGGAAATCGACGCATGCCAAAAGTTAATTTTGAACGACGTGGAGTAATTCGCACTGGGGCAATCGGGGCTCTCGCAGTTGTTGCATCACTTGTGGGACGTACATTTAATCAAGCCTCTGCGGCGACATCTTCATCTAAAACGACTTCAAAAAGTGCCAAAGGGCAGATCATTAAATTGGCAAGCCTTCCGGTCGGTGGAACATTTAATTTCACGCATTCAACTCAGGGCGTCCCGGCAATTCTCTTTCGTACCAAAGTTGGAGTCTTCGCTTACTCAGCAATCTGTACTCACCAAGGCTGCACCGTTGGTTATGACAAGGGATCCAAGAAACTCGTCTGCCCGTGCCACGGTGCGACATATGACCCTGCAAATGGAGCAAAGGTTCTCAACGGTCCAACGAGTACTCCACTGGCCAAGGTAAAGGTCAAGGTAAGCGGAGCCTGGGTAGTCGAAGCCTAAATAAACTCAAAAGGCTCTGACAGGAAAATCTCAGCAACTCTTAGCAGAATATCTCCCATGAAGAACTTAAAAGTAGTCACCGCATTTGTTATCGGAGTAGCTGTAGCCGGCACCATTGCTACTGCCGCAACATCGCAAAACACTGGTTCGGTAAAGGCTTGCGCAGATAATCGAACTCAAGCACTTTATCTCTCGAGCACTGGTACCTGTTCTGCAAGCCGCACATTGGTCGAGCTTGGCGGAACCGGTATGAATACAAAGGCAATTGCCTCGCTCGTAACTCCATCAGTCGTATCTATTTCAGTCACGACAGCATCAGGTGGCGGAACCGGTTCTGGCTCTATCTATAAGACAAATTCTTCTTCCAGCTATGTAATCACCAACAACCATGTTGTCAGCACTAGTGGCGCTGCAGCCACCATTAAGGTCGAACTATCCAATGGAGATCAATACCCAGCAACCATTGTGGGTCGTGACCCAGGGTATGACATCGCGGTACTTCAAATAAAAATGGGAAATCTTCCGACGGTCACAATCGGAGATTCGACTAAGTTAAGTGTCGGAGATCCTGTCTTGGCAATTGGATCACCACTTGGTCTTGCAAGTACTGTAACAAGTGGAATTATTTCTGCGCTCAATCGTCCAGTCTCGACCGGAACCGCTGATGCGCAATCATATGTAAATGCAATCCAGACTGACGCTGCAATTAATCCTGGTAATTCAGGTGGAGCACTTATCGATGCGCAAGGTCGCATCATCGGAGTTAATTCTGCGATAGCAACACTTTCAAGTGGAGCAGCAAGTGGAAGTATTGGACTTGGTTTTTCAATTCCCATCCACGAGGCAAAACGCGTGATTGATGAAATCATTGCAACCGGAAAATCAACGCGCCCTGTTCTTGGAGTCTTCTTTGATACTGCTTACACCGGCGAGGGTGCCAAGATTGCAAAGCTCAGCCCAAGTGAAGGTGCAGATAATGCGGGCATACCTGCCGGTTCGATTATCAGAAGTATTGACGGAGTAAAGATTCCTGACACCGATACGGCGATTGTGCGAATCCGTTCTTATCCACCTGGCGCCACAGTGACCGTCGTGGTCGAGCTTCCAAGCGGGGGCAATAAGACCTTTAAAGTCACGCTGGGATCAGCACCCTCGATCTAAAGTAAGAGTTGCTCGCCTACATGGCGCTGGAAATGTACCCGTTACAACTTTGTAATACGTAACGGGTACATTTCTTTCATGGCACTTTTCAGATTACAGGTTTCACTTCCAGATCGTCCTGGTTCGTTAGGCATGCTCGCTTCAGCAATTGGATCCGCAGGCGCGGATATTCGAGGCCTAGAAGTCGTTAAAAGCGAGAATGGCACGGGTTATGACGACATTACAGTTGCAGTGCCAGGAACAGATCCATCAGATTTAGTGGAAATTCTTAATTCAATTGGGGGAGTAGAAGTTCTCTCAGTACAACCAATCGTTAGCGAATAAATTAACTCACTCGTGAAGCGCTAGCACCTGCACTTGGCAGGGATGTAAAGAATCTTGGTTTCTTAAATCCGCGTGATTCAAATGCGGCACTTACTGCTTCTCGCGTTTTAGCAACATTCTCTGCCTTGACCAAGGCGATTGCACTTCCACCAAATCCACCACCAACCATTCGTGCACCGAGGGCACCGGCCGAAAGTGATGCCTTTACTGCAGCATCGAGTTCAGGACAGGAAACTTGATAATCATCGCGAAGAGAAATGTGTGATGCGTTGATGAGATTTCCGAGCGAGATAAAGTCAGATGCTCGTAGCGCCTTTACTGCCTCAAGTACGCGCGCAATTTCTGTGACAGCATGACGTGCGCGAATGTATTCGATATCTGTAATTTCGTTTCGGTGAGAGTCGAGAACGTCTAGAGTTAAGTTGCGCATCGACGGGATTTTTAATGTGGTGGCGACAGATTCACAGGAAGCTCGACGTTCAGCGTAACCTCCATCGACAAGTGCGTGGTGGGCTTGTGTATCTATGATGAGAAGTTCAAGGCCCGCATCTGCAACGCTAAACGGAATACTTTCAGTCGAGAGATCGCGGCAATCAAGTAGAAGTGCAGAACCCTTCTTTCCCATTAGCGAGACAGATTGATCCATGATGCCGCACGGAACACCAGCGTAGATATTTTCAGCCTTCTGTGTTGCGCGAGCTAGATCCTCAAGAGATTTATTGAGCCCGAAGAGTTCGTTGAGCCCAACGGCAACAGAACATTCGAGAGCTGCCGAGGAAGAAAGGCCAGCTCCTGCAGGAACATTGCCATCAACTAAAATATCTACACCAGTTCCAATATCAAGGCTCCAGATAACGCCAAGAACATACTTTTCCCAGTCACCTTTACTTCCTGGTTGTACATCCTTGATGTCGATGCTGAAAATATTCTCTTTGCGCTGAACCGATGCAATGCGCACTAAGCCATCAGAACGAGAAGCGATTGCTGCATATGTGCGATCTGCGATTGCGAAGGGCAGAACAAATCCTTCGCTGTAATCAATATGCTCACCAATCAGATTTACTCGACCAGGCGCCTCAGAAATTACCTCTGGTTTGCGTCCAAAGAGGGTTTCGAAATTACGTGCAATTGAAACCATAAAGTTAAAGCTTCACATCTTTAAGTTGCTGCGCTGATTGCTCAGGTTTCATATCCATAATGAATGCACCCATTGCAGATTCAGACCCTGCCAAATACTTCAATTTCCCAGGAGCGCGACGGACACTGGTGATTTGCCAGTGAAGTCGAAGTAGGTCACGACCTTGGCGCACCGGAGCTTGATGCCAAGCAGCGATATATGCCATATCGATATTAAATACTCCATCAAGTCTCTGCATCACTTCTATTGCAATCTGAGGAAATGAATCACATGCTGCTGGTGAAAGTTCTGTTAAATCGGCAACAGGCTTTAGCGGTACTACATGTATCTCAAAGGGATATCGAGATGCATATGGGGTGTACGCAACCCAGTCATCATTTCTAGCAATAATGCGTACCCCATCGCGAAGTTCTCGCGCAAGAATGTCATCAAAGAGAACGCGACCCGTTTTCTGGTGATGTTCCTTTGCCACTTCAAGCATCTTTGCAACACGTGGCGGTAGATATGAGTATGCGTAAATTTGACCATGGGGATGTGCAAGTGTCACGCCGATTTCTTCACCGCGATTTTCAAAGGGAGCGATGTGAGAGATATAGGGAAGTTGAGAAAGCTCAGCAGTGCGATCGCGCCACGCTTCAAGCAGAGTGCGCACGCGCTGAGGAGATAGTGATTTGAAAGCACCGCCGTGATCTGCAGTAAAACAAATTACTTCACATTTTCCAGCCGCAACACCTTCATCTGTATCAGATCCGACCATGTCAGGGAGGGCAAAATCTCCTGAGGGAGGTCGCAACGAAGGAGAACGATTATCAAAGACAACGACTTCAAAATCATTTTCAGGAATTTCGGTAAGTAGTTCGCCAGTTGTTGGGCATAGTGGGCACAACTCTTTCGGTGGCAAGAAGATGCGCCCTTGGCGATGCGCTGCCATTGCGACCCATTCGTTTACCAAAGGATCTAGGCGGAGTTCGCCGATTCCTGGCTGATCTTCCTCGGGGCGATTATCTACAGCTGTGCGCGTTTGGCCAGCGGTGTCGTAGTA
>WLME01000102.1 GCA_009700365.1 Actinomycetota bacterium
CAGCAGGCGCTGTTGTGCCTGGGTAGATACGTGATGCATTTTCAAATACGACTGATGCCATTTTTTACATTTCCTTATCCGGGCAGGTACGTGCCCGACGGTCCGAGGATGAAGGTGCTGGTCGGTTGACCAGCGTGGGCAAGGCTATGTCACAGGTCAGCATTTTAGGAAGTCTCCTCGCTAGACTTCTCACATCATGGAAAGCCACCCGAGCACCTCGCTGATTTCGGCAATTCTCACCGTCTGCGCCTTGATACTTCTTGGTGGACTCTTTGTGGCTGCTGAAATAGCGCTGATCTCCTTACGTGAAAGTCAGATTAAGCAGTTAGCAGGTCGAGGTCGCCGGGGCGCAAAGGTCGCAGAAGTTGCCTCAAACCCCAACAGGCTCTTAGCTGCACTTCAAGTTGGCGTCACAGTGACTGGATTCCTTTCAGCTGCATTGGGCGCAGAGAAACTTGGTGTTTATGTGATTCCTTGGCTTGAAAGCCTCGGGTTGCAATCTAAGACTGCAAATACCACATCACTTGTTGGAGTTACGCTGATCATTGCCTATGTGTCGCTTGTCTTTGGAGAACTTGTACCAAAACGCCTTGCGCTCTACCGCACCGAAGCAATAGCACTTGCATCCGCAGATGTCGTCAAAGTTCTCACCAACTTATTTAGACCAATTGTGTGGGTGCTCTCGCATTCAACCAATATCGTTGTACGACTATTTGGCTTAGATCCAAAAGAACAGCGCGCTCAAATTTCTGAAGAAGAGCTCTTAGATTTAGTTGCCGGACATGCGGCGCTTTCAGATGAAGAACGAGATATCGTTGAAGAAGTTTTCAATGCATCAGAGAGACAAGTTCATGAAGTGATGGTGCCACGCACAGAAGTGGACTTTATGGATGCATCTCTGACTGTAGGTAAGGCAATTGCGCTCGCTATCGAAAAAGCGCACTCTCGATATCCAGTTGTACGTGGGTCATCAGATGAAGTTGTTGGATTTATTCATGTTCGCGACCTGCTCGATTCTTCACTTGCCACTAACAATGCGAAGATTCAGGAACTAGCGAGAAATATCATGTTCCTGCCGGGCACCAAAGGGATTCTGCCTGCTCTCACCGAAATGCGCAGCCAGCGCCAGCATCTTGCAATCGTTCTAGACGAGTACGGCGGAACAGACGGCATCGTGACTCTTGAAGATTTGGTTGAAACTCTCATTGGAGATATTCGCGACGAATACGACAGTGATGAGACTGAAGTTTCACAAGAGCCACGATCTGGCGATTTTGAGGTTGAAGGCTTGATTTCGCTAGAGGATTTGCTCGAAGAGACAGGAATTGAGCTACCAGATGGCCCTTACGAAACTGCGGGTGGGTTCGTGATGCACTATCTCGGGAGAATCCCAGTTGTGAATGACATCGTTGGGGTCAATGGGCTTCGAATCACAGTACTTTCTATGGAAGGCAAGCGAGCCGGACGTTTATTGATCTCGCGTAATTACTAAGGCATGCGAGAATTGCAACTATGAAACGCGTCCTATCTGGCATACAGCCAACAAGCGATTCTTTTCATCTCGGAAATTATTTGGGCGCAGTAAAGCAGTGGGTTGAACTTCAAGATGGCCATGACGCTTTTTACTGCATTGTTGATTTACATGCTCTGACAATTGAGACCGACCCGGCGCTATTGCGTAAACGTACACTCGCATCTGCAGCTCAACTCTTGGCACTTGGAATTTCACCCGAGAAATCGACCCTCTTCGTGCAATCTCAAGTTCCGCAACATAATCAATTGGGATGGATCATGGAATGCCTCACTGGTTTTGGTGAGGCCAGCCGCATGACACAGTTCAAGGATAAATCTTCAAAGGCTGGTGCAGATTCTGCGCGCGTTGGCTTATTCACATATCCGATGTTGCAAGCAGCTGACATCCTTCTCTATCAAGCACATTTTGTACCTGTTGGTGAAGATCAAAGACAACATATCGAACTCACTCGCGATCTAGCTGGCCGCTTTAACGCTCGTTACGGACAGACTTTCCAATTGCCTGAGGCCTACATTCTCAAGACTGCTGCAAAAATTAATGACATTCAAGAGCCAACAGCAAAGATGAGTAAATCTTCAGGTGCCGTTGCCGGAGTAATAGAGATTATGGATAAACCCGAGGCGAACCTAAAGAAGATTAAGAGTGCAATGACTGATGCCGGGCGCGAAGTCAGATATGACGTTGTCGAAAAGCCCGGAATTAGCAATCTCTTGACCATTCATTCGGCACTCTCAGGGCGAACAATTTCTCAACTCGAGAATGATTTTGAAGGCAAGGGCTATGGTGACTTTAAGGCAGCTGTGGCAGAAGTAGTGGTTGAGTATTTACGTCCAATACGCAGTAAGGCACTTGAATTGCTTGAGGATGAAAAGCACCTGCTTCAAATATTGCATCAAGGTTCAGAAAAGGCTCGCACTGTCGCACAAGCAACAATTGAGTCCACTTATCAAAATCTCGGCGTGGTTTTGTGATGAAGAATCGCTCAATCGTTGCAGCAATCATTATGGCGCTTTCTTTAGTTGCCACACCCGTTTATGCCGCACCAACCCTGACTGTTGGAGTCGCATACGACATTGGCGGGCGCGGAGATCGATCATTTAATGATGCCTCAGCAGCTGGCCTTGAGAAAGCCCAAAAGCAATTTAATTTTTCGCTCGAGGCAGTTGTCACCGATGGCACAAGCAGCGATCGCGAGAAGCGAATTCGCTCCTTGATTACCAAGAATTGCAATCCAATTATTGCTATAGGTGCAGGTTATGCCCCAACACTTCAATTACTTTCAATCGAATTTCCTAATACACATTTTGCAATCATCAACGATGCAAGTGTCGCGGCGCTCAATGTCACATCTCTTATATTTGCAGACACTCAAGGCGCATATCTAGCCGGATTTAGTGCAGCGCAAGTAAGTAAAACCGGAAAAGTCGCAATGATCGCCAACCCCAACCAGGCAGACATTTACAAAGACGGCTTCTCGGCTGGAGTTTTCGCGAGCAAGAAAAAGGTCATTCCGATAGTGAAGTATGTATCTGGGTCCTATTCTGTTGCAGCCAATCAAGTACTTAATGCTGGTGCTGACGTAATATTTGTAGCAACGCAAGGATCAGATTCAGAGGTCTTCAAAGTAATTGTCGCCCGTAATGCAAATAAAAAAGGGTCAAATATCGGCCTCATTAATATCGAGCCGGATCAATACATCTCAGTGACAAGTGCAACCAAGAAATTTCTCATAGCATCTGTAGTAAAACGCGTTGATAAGGCGATGTTCGATGTGATTGCACTTGCGAAGGCAGATAAGCAATATCTTGATATTTTGGACTCAGAGGCTGGAATCTATGGCCGCCAATATGGCATCACAGGCGGCGGAATTGAATTCACTGTTCGCTCCGGGGCTTTGCTCGGTTTAAGTGATGCAATCAACGTTGCGGCAAGTTCGGCCGAAAAACTTCCCGCGTAGCTTTAAAGTTCTAGTTGAGAGTTTTCTCAATTGTTACAAGCCACGCCCTGATTTCACCGTGGGTTTTTGTCGATTCTAAGCGCAAACTACTAGGCTCATGCTCACGTAACACACCCATTTATTCCTTGGAGGAAAACCTTGAAGAAGACAATTAAGTTTGTGGCACTTTTCGCTGCTGCAGCACTTGCATTCGGTGCAGCTCCAGCTGCAACTGCAGCAAACGCAACAAAGGCATGCCTTGCACTTGATACAGGCGGCGTTGACGACAAGTCATTTAACGCTTCAGCGTGGGCAGGCGCACAGGCTGCAGCAAAGGCAAACAAGAACATCACTGTTAAGTACCTTGCAGCTACATCAGATGCTGATTACGCACCAAACATTAAGAAGCTCGTAGACGAGAAGTGCAACATTATTATTGGAATTGGTTATCTGATCAATCCTGCAATTGTTGCAGCAGCAAAATCTAACCCAACCGTAAACTTTGGAATTGTTGACCAAGATGGTCAAGACCATGGTGCTGATGGATCTGTCTACCCAGGTAAGACATATCCAAACTTGAAGGGAATTGAATTCTCGACTAACCAGGCAGCTTTCCAAGCTGGATACCTTGCAGCTGGCGTTTCAAAGACCGGAAAAGTAGCAACATATGGTGGTGCAAATATTCCTCCAGTAACAATCTTCATGGATGGATTTGCTAAAGGAGTTGCTTACTACAACAAGGTAAAGGGCAAGACGGTTACAGTTCTTGGCTGGGATACTGTGAAGCAAGATGGCTTGATGGTCGGAAACTTCTCTGATCTTGCTAAGGCTCTTCAG
>WLME01000103.1 GCA_009700365.1 Actinomycetota bacterium
ACACCCCGCAAGTTAGCAATGTTCAAATTGTTAGTAGCCATGGGTTACAAAGAAATTGAAGTTGGTTTCCCAAGTGCTAGCCAGACTGATTTTGATTTCGTTCGAAAGATCATTGAAGAAAATCTGATTCCAGATGATGTTGTTATTCAGGTTTTGACTCAAGCACGCGAAGCTTTAATTATTCGTACCTTTGAAGCAATCAAGGGCTCTAAGCAAGCCATCGTTCACCTATATAACTCAACTTCCACTTTGCAGCGCCGAGTTGTATTTGGTCTTGATAAAGATGGCATCAAAAAGATTGCAACCGATGCTGCTCAACTATGTCTTGATCTCATGTCGACTGTTCCTGAGACCAAGGTTTCTTTTGAATATTCACCTGAGTCCTACACCGGGACCGAACTCGAATTCGCAGTTGAAGTGTGCAATGCCGTAAATGATGTTTGGAAACCGACTCCACAGTGGAAGACGATTATGAATCTTCCCGCTACGGTTGAAATGGCGACCCCTAATGTTTATGCAGATTCAATTGAATGGATGTGTCGCAATCTCAATAATCGCGACAGCGTCATCGTTTCGCTGCACCCACACAACGATCGCGGAACAGGCGTCGCAGCTGCAGAACTTGGCTACCTTGCAGGAGCCGATCGCATCGAAGGAACTTTGTTTGGAAATGGCGAACGCACCGGAAATGTATGTCTTGTAACTCTTGGCATGAATATGGTCTCTCACGGCATCGATCCACATATTGATTTCAGCGATATCGATGAGATCCGTCGCACTGTTGAGTACGGCAACCAACTCCGCGTTCCTGAGCGCCATCCATACGGCGGAGATCTTGTCTTTACTGCCTTTTCTGGATCACACCAAGATGCAATTAAGAAGGGCTTCGAGCACCTCGAGCGCGATGCTAAGGCTGCGGGAAATACAGTCGATAACCACACCTGGGCTGTTCCCTATCTTCCTATCGATCCCAAAGATATTGGTCGCTCTTATGAAGCTGTGATTCGTGTTAATTCTCAATCGGGTAAGGGCGGAGTTGCTTACCTAATGAAGAATGAACATTCACTTGATCTCCCACGTCGCCATCAAATTGAATTTTCCAAAATTGTTCAGGCAAAGACAGATGATGAAGGTGGCGAAGTCACAGCAGATCAACTGTGGCATATCTTTGAAGATGAATATCTTCCTACTGAAACTGCTGCCTGGGGACGTTTCCGACTTAAGGGAATGTCGCAATCATCTGTTATGGGAGAAGACGTTCAGCTGACCGTAAAGATGACAGATCGTGGCGAAGCAATCGAACTTTCCGGTACAGGTAATGGACCAATTGCTGCCTTCTGTCACATATTGCAGAACTATGGTGTCGATGTTCGCGTACTAGATTTCAGTGAGCATGCACTTTCATCAGGCGGAGATGCATCTGCTGCTGCCTATCTAGAGTGCGCAATTTCGGGAGATGTCTTCTGGGGAGTCGGAATCGACCCCAATACAACGACTGCTTCTCTTAAAGCGGTCGTGTCTGCAATCAATCGCGCTATTCGCTAACTATCGTACGCAGTATGTCTGCGCCTCAAACCAAGCTCTATCGCGATGAGGCAATTATTCTGCGAACACAAAAGTTGGGTGAAGCAGATCGAATCATCACCTTGCTCACTAAGGAACACGGGCGAATTCGTGGTGTAGCTAAAGGCGTTCGTCGCACAATGTCTAAATTTGGGGCACGCCTTGAACCCGGCAGCCATGTCGATATCCAAATGCATTCTGGTAAAACCTTTGACACGATTACTCAGGTTGAGGCAATTATGAATTACGGTGAAGCGCTCACTGATGATTATCAGCGTTGGACAATTGCCCATGCAATTCTTGAAACAGCGGAGCGATTTACTCAGCAGGAAGAAGAACCTGCCGCCCAAGAATTTCAGTTAGTTGTAGGTGGGATGAAGGCACTTGCCGAAAATCGCTATGACTCGTCACTCATCCTTGATGCATTCTTACTGCGATCACTTTCCATCGGCGGATATGAACCATCTATGACTGCATGTTCGCGTTGCGAAAAACCTGGACCGCATCGTTACTTCTCTTTAGTTGGCGGGGGATCCGTTTGTATGGATTGCCGTCCATCTGCATCAGCTACCGCATCATCTGAAGCACTGACTCTGATGCAGGCTCTATTGATTGGAGATTGGGATGTGGCAGAGAAAAGCGAACAACGACATCGCCGAGAGGCTAGTGGATTGGTAACTGCTTACCTACAATGGCACCTTGAACGTGGATTGCGAAGTCTGCCGATGGTTGAGAGGGCATAACTAATTTCTTATGGCTAAGAAAATTGAAATTCCCCAACACATCGCAATAGTGATGGATGGAAATGGGCGTTGGGCAAAAGAGCGCGGCCTTCCACGCACAGCGGGGCATCAAGCCGGAGAAAAAGTTCTTTTTGATATTGTCGAAGCCTGTATTGATTTCGGAGTAAAAGAAGTAAGTGCGTATGCATTCTCCACTGAGAATTGGAAGCGCAGCCCTGAAGAGGTGAAGTTCTTGATGGGCTATAGCCGCGAGATGCTGCGCACCCGCCGCGATCGCCTCAATGAGATGGGTGTAAAAATCAATTGGCTGGGACGTCCGCAACGCCTCTGGAAATCTGTAATTTCAGAGCTGGAAGAGGCGGAAGAGTTGACGAAGAAGAATAAGAAACTCACTCTGAATATGTGTGTGAACTACGGGGGCCGCGCAGAGATTGTTGATGCTGCAGCTGAACTTGCTCGCGACGTGAAGCGCGGAAAGGTGAAAGCCGATTCAATCAATGAAAAGACTTTAGAAAAGTACCTATATTCACCCAAGATGCGAGATGTCGATATGTTCTTACGCTCATCCGGCGAGCAGCGCACCAGCAACTTCTTGCCTTGGCAATCTTCTTATGCCGAGTTCGTATTTATGGATGTTCTATGGCCAGATATGACGCCAAAATTATTGTGGAAAGCAATCGAGATTTACTCGGGACGCGAGAGAAGGTTTGGTTCTGCTTAGAGAGAAGCTACAACGCCCCACATAATCAATACGCCACAGATGGTGGCAAAGAATGTCCAGCGCGATGAGTGGCGAGAGTGCGCTTCAGGCAAGATGTGTGATGTTGCAAGGTAGATGACGAAACCTGAGAAGAGCGCCAAGTAAAGCGCAAGCATCGAGTCGTTGAGTACGAGATAAGTACCAACAGCAGCACCACCAATGCGAGCGACAGCATCGACACCGAGCAACATATAACTTGTCTTAGTCCAGTGTCCGCTCTTGACCATGAGCGAGACTGTATTGAGACCATCGCTAAATGCGTGTACGAGTACGGCGATAAATACTGCATAACCAAGTGAGTCGCTGACTTTAAACGCAACACCTAAACCAATACCGTCAAGGAAAACATGTCCACCCATAGCAAGTGCACCAAGAGATCCGGCGATGTTGTGGTGCTCGTGGTCGTGACCGTAATCTGACTCAGCAGGTTCGTGTCCGCCAAAGAAACCTTCAATAATGTGAAGGGCTAGGAATCCAACCAGGATGGCAAGCGAAACAGAACGGATACCACCGATCTCTGTAGTGTTCATAGAGAAAACTTCTGGCAGCAGATCAAAGCCAACAAGTCCAAGAAGTAGACCCGCAGAGAGTCCGAGCACGAGATGGAATCGATCCGATGATTTGAGTGCGACATAGCCACCGAATGTCGTCGCAAGCACGGTTATTGCTGCGAAGGTAATGGCTAGGTTCATGGGGCAATCTTACCTGCGTCTTACTCACTATATCGGCGCTAAAGTTCTCGCATGATTGCTATCGCGCGTTTTGAAGTGCAATTAGCCGAAAGCGCTGCTTTTGAGAAAGATATCAAGGCTGCTTACGAGGCGCTTGCATCATGCGCGGGTTTCATCGATGGCGAATATGGGCAGAATCTCGACGAGACCAATCTCTGGGCTCTCGTAACTCGATGGGAAAATGTGGGTTCATACCGTCGCGCTCTCAGTGCAATGCGCACAAAATTAGAAGCGATTCCCTTATTGGCACGCGCAATTGATGAACCTGGGGCCTACGAGATAAACTAAGCACACGATTGCAACGACCGTTGTTATTCGCCGACAGCCAGCCGGACTAGCTCAATTTCACCGGCTAAGTAAATTAGCCGGATGAGGATTGTGAAATGGCCGTAGACCGTTTAGAAAATATTGTTTCGCTCTCAAAACGTCGTGGATTTGTATTCCCCTCATCTGAAATTTATGGAGGCCTTCGCGCTTCTTGGGATTACGGCCCACTCGGCGTG
>WLME01000104.1 GCA_009700365.1 Actinomycetota bacterium
ATCTTGGTCAACGAGCTTGATTCACGTACATCGCTAGTTCAGTTAACCGAAGATTTTGGTTGGGGCGAAAGTGCCAATGCGCTCTTGCGCAACGTCACCAGTGAATTCATCGTCATCATGGATCCATCTACACGCTTTACTGGGGATGCAATTTCGCCGGCCCTTGCCGAATTAAAGAAGCGTGAATTCGTTGCAGTGGGGTGGCGCGGAGGATTAATGAACCTCGATGATGAATGGCGAAGCGTGGATGACAAAGGTGCTGGCGAAGTTGATGTGCTGTTTAGCTACTTCATTGCGATGCATCGCGAGGATGCGCTTGCCGCACGTGGATTTAGCAACCGAGCGTTGTACTATCGAAATGCTGATATCGAATTCTCACTCAACCTTCGCCATTCAAATGGTCGCTTACTTCAAATGGATTTACCTCTCGAGCAAGATCGCCATCACGGTTATCACGATGCAGACCCCGAATATCGCGAGACTCAGTCGAAGAAGAATTACGACCGCATCCTCGAGCGCTTTAGAGGTAAGACTGCAATATTGAGTCCCCGCAGGTAGCCTTAGAACATGGCCGACCTTCGCGATTACACATCACTTCGCGTAGGAGGTCCTGCCAAAAAATTTGTTGAAGTTGGAACCGAAGCCGAAATCATTGCAGCAATTGAAGCTGCCGGTGACTCACCAATCCTGATTATTGGCGGGGGCACCAATATTCTCGTCGCCGATAGTGGCTTTGAAGGAACAGTGATTCGAATTAAGAGTCATTCGATGCAATCTGAAATTGATGCATGCAGTGGCGCAACACTTACGATTGGCGCTGGAGAAAACTGGGATGAATTCGTCGCGACAACTATTAATCGCGGGTTTGCAGGACTTGAAACTTTAAGCGGAATCCCTGGCACCGTAGGCGCAGCGCCTATACAAAATATTGGCGCATATGGCCATGAAGTCTCTGAATTTATTACTCGCGTTCGAACATACGATCGCCAAGCCAAAGGCTTGAAGACATTTACTAACTCTGAATGCGAATTCTCCTATCGCAATTCTCACTTTAAAGCGCACCCAGGTCGATACGTTGTTTTAGATGTGCAATTCAATCTTCGCAGTGGCGAACTCACCACAGCTATTACATATGCTGAACTTGCAAAAAAATTAGGAATTGAAGTTGGTGAAAAAGCACCTATCGTTGAAACACGTAAGGCAGTGCTCGAGCTTCGAGCTGCAAAAGGCATGTTGCTCAACCCAACTGATCGCGATTCATGGTCTGCAGGTTCTTTCTTTACCAATCCAATCGTTTCGAAAGAGATTGCTGAAAAACTTCCTGAAGGTGCGCCGAAGTGGCCAACATCAGATGGAAAGGTAAAGACGAGCGCTGCATGGCTCATAGAAAATTCTGGCGTCCATAAAGGCGACAGCCACGGCGGTGCGCGAGTCTCAACAAAACATGTACTTGCACTTACTAATGCTGGAAATGCAACAGCTACAGATATCGCAGAGTTAGCAAAGAGCGCTCAGAAGAGCGTATTTGAAAAGTTTGGAATCACCCTTGAAGCTGAAGTAAATCTGATTGGAATTACGCTCTAGATTTATTCAGAGAGCAATTTTTTAATACGACCGATACCTTCAACAATATCTTCATCGCTTGTGGCGTATGAGAAACGAAGATATCCAGATGGGCCAAATGCTTCGCCTGGAACTGCAGCTACCTCAACTTCATCCAAGATGATGGTCGCAAGTTCTGCAGATGTATTGGCAACCTTGCCACGAATAGTCTTTCCAAGTGCACCCTTTACAGATGGATATACATAGAAGGCGCCTTGAGGGGTCGGACAAGTAAATCCTGGAACTTCGTTGAGCAATCCAACAATTAATGATCTGCGGCGATTAAAAGCTTCACCCATTGTATGAACTGCATCGAGATTTCCTGTCAGTGCCGCAATTGCTGCGCGCTGAGAAACGTTTGAAACATTTGAAGTTAAATGTGATTGCAAATTTGTGGCGGCTTTAATTACATCCTTCGGACCAACCATCCAACCAACGCGCCATCCGGTCATTGCATAAGTCTTTGCAACTCCATTAAGAATGATGCAGATATCTGCAAGTCCAGGCACTAAAACTGGAAGTGATGGTGCTGTAGCACCGTCGTACAACAAGTGCTCGTAGATTTCATCAGAGATAACCCAGATATTATTCTTAAGAGCCCATTCGCCAATCGCCTTGGCTTGTTCTGGCGAATAGACAGAGCCGGTTGGATTTGATGGCGAACAGAAGAGAAGCGCCTTTGTTTTTGGTGTGCGAGCAGCTTCAAGTTGTTCGACGGTAACGAGGTAATTCTGAGATTCATCAGCGAAGATTTCAACGCTCTTGCCACCTGCGAGTTTGATTGCCTCAGGATAAGTAGTCCAAAAAGGAGAAGGAAGAAGTACTTCATCACCTGGATCGATGATCGATGCAAATGCTTGATAGACAGCTTGCTTTCCACCATTAGTAACTAACACTTGATCGGCAGTAATTTCATAACCAGAGTCGCGCTTGGTTTTTGCAACAATCGCCTCACGAAGTTCAGGCAGACCTGGCGTTGGCGTGTAACGATGATTTGCAAGAATTTTTGTTGCAGCAGCAGCTGCTTCAACGATGTAATCAGGAGTTGGGAAATCTGGCTCGCCTGCGCCAAAGCCAATCACTGGTCGGCCAGCGGCTTTGAGCGCTTTTGCCTTGGCATCGACAGCCAAAGTGGCCGACTCTGCGATTGCTGCAATTCGTGCGGAAATTCTGCTCATGGGGGAAGTCTGCACTATCGCAGCCCGACCTTGCGCGCTCAGATTGAGTGGGAATGGCCACCCAGTTTTACTCAACACGGCCCGTGCCCTTACACTTCGACGCTCACGATGAATTTCTTCCTCGCCTTGGCGCGCCTGAAAATCCGTCGCGAAGGGCAATAGCTCAATTGGCTAGAGTTGCCGTCTCCAAAGCGGCCGGTTGGGGGTTCGAGTCCCTCTTGCCCTGCAAGCCGCAGTACAGAACGAGCACGACACCGAAGAAGTTTTACTGAGATAGAAAAGGAACTGACATGACTGATGCAGTTGAAGTTACCGAGGAGAAGCTCGGAATTTTTGCGCGCGTTGGACTTTTCTATCGCCAAGTAGTCAACGAGCTCAAGAAAGTTGTTTGGCCAACACGAAACATGTTGACCACTTATACAGCTGTAGTTCTCGTATTCGTTTCTTTCATCATCGCCGTCGTATCCATCATCGACTTGGTTCTTACCAAGATCGTCTTCTGGGTATTTGGATAAGGACCACAGATAATGACTGACGAACTCAAGCCAGATGCATTCGAGGCAGCACTTGCTGCTAGCGCAGAAGAAATTGCTGCACCCGTTGAAGAAGTAGTTGAAGCTCCGGTTGCTGATGTTCTTGTCGACGACCTCGCACTTGCTAGCGATGAAGATGGCGATATCGAATCAGATGAGAACGATCCCAACGCAGAATTCCGCCGCACACTTCGCGCCGCCATTGGTGACTGGTATGTCATTCACTCTTACGCAGGTTACGAGAAGAAGGTAAAGGGCAACCTTGCCAACCGTATTCAGTCTCTCAACATGGAGGAATACATCTTCCAAGTAGAAGTTCCTGAAGAAGAAGTTATGGAAGTCAAGAACGGCGCTCGCAAGATGGTTAAGCGCAACATCTACCCAGGTTATGTTCTTGTTCGCATGGATCTCACCGACGAATCATGGTCAGTCGTTCGTAATACTCCTGGCGTTACTGGCTTCGTTGGTAATGCACATAATCCAAGCCCACTAAGCATGGATGAAGTCGAGAAGATTCTTGCTCCACGTCCAGTCAAGAAATCTGACAAAGCTGATATTAAATTTGTTGATTTCGAAGTTGGCGAATCAGTCACCGTTATGGATGGCCCATTTGCCACACTTCCTGCATCAATCTCCGAAATCATGCCGGATCAAGCAAAGCTCAAGGTTTTGGTTTCGATCTTCGGTCGTGAAACACCAGTAGAACTTTCATTCGCTCAAGTACAGAAGCTATAAAGAACCCAACCGAATATTTAGTCGAAAACAAAGGAAAAGAGAAGAGAAATGGCACCAAAGAAGAAGGTCACCGGATTCATCAAGTTGCAGATCCAGGCTGGCGCAGCAACACCTGCTCCACCAGTAGGACCTGCCCTCGGACAGCATGGTGTGAACATCATGGAGTTCGTCAAGGCATACAACGCTGCGACTGAATCACAAAAGGGCCAGATCATTCCTGTAGAAATTACTGTCTACGAGGA
>WLME01000105.1 GCA_009700365.1 Actinomycetota bacterium
AGAATTGCCATAAGTAAGGCAGACATCTGCTCATCTGCCACAACGCCACGTGTGTAAGCGTCGATGATCCAATCTATTTGTGGATCTGTGAGTTCGTTACGATCTCGCTTGGCCGCAATAATTTCAACAGCTGCAAATGGTTCAATCATGACAAACGATCATTCATTTCTTCAGGGCCAAAAGCCCACGGAAGTAAATCACCAAGTGTCTTGACGCCTTCGTTGGTAGCCATCTGCAGTTGAGAACCACCGTGTTCTTGAAGTAACTGACGACAGCGACCACACGGCATAAGTGGATTTCCTGCGATATCCACGCATGCAAATGCAACAAGACGACCTCCGCCAGTTGCTATCAAGGTCGAAACCAACCCACATTCTGCGCACAGTGTCAGACCGTAACTCGCATTTTCAACATTGCACCCCGTGATGATGCGACCATCATCAACGAGAGCGGCAACCCCCACCGGAAACTTTGAATACGGCGCATAAGCCTTCTTCATCGCACCGAGCGCTTCATCGCGTAGTAAATCCCAATTAATTTCCATTAATGAGATCCCCCTCCACGTTTATAAGCAACACCATCAGCTGCTGGGGCGCGCACTTTGCCGACAAAGCCCGACACTGCGATGATTGTTGCAACATAGGGAGCCATCAACATAAATTCTGATGGGATAGGAGTACCTGTAATTGTGAGCAAACCTTGTAAGTTATCTGCAAATCCGAAGATAAGAGCCGCAGCAACTGCGCCAAGTGGGCTCCAACGCCCGAAGATCAGAGCAGCTAGTGCAATAAATCCCTTACCGGCAGTCATTTCCTTGCTAAAGGAACCAACTGCACCAAGTGTGAAGAATGCTCCACCCAGGCCGGCGACTGCGCCAGCGATAAGCACATTGCGGAAACGAATCTTATTGACATCGATTCCAACGGATTCTGCTGCTGTTGGGTGCTCACCTACTGAGCGAGTTCGAAGACCCCATTTAGATTTAAAAAGTGCGATGTGAATTACGATAACAGCAACATACATGAGATACACAATGATGCTCTGGGCGAAGAAAATGGGGCCGATAACGGGAATCTTTGAGAGCAGTGGTATTTCAATCGGCGCAAATGTTCCGCCTGAATTCCAGGTTGATTGATATGGAATAAGCAGTCGCTTATAGAGGAAGTTTGTGAGTCCAATGACGAGTACATTCAGGACGAAGCCAAGTACAACCTGATCGATTCCGTACTTAATCGCAAAGATTGCAAGAAGCCAAGAAATTGCCATACCTGCAAATGGTGCAATTAACAGACCCGCAATTTTATTCTGCGTTAATGAAGCAAGAACTCCTGACATAAATGCGCCCGCTAGAAGCTGCCCCTCAATTGCAATATTAATGACACCTGAACGCTCTGATAGAACGCCTGCCATGGCACCAAAAATCAAGGGAACCGAGAGAAAGAGAGCACCTTGAAGCAGGCCGGTGAATGGAATGAATTTTCCAGCCGCTGCCCAACAGAGAAATGACATGAGGAATGAAGCTCCGAAGATTCCGCTTGCCAGACGGATAGTTTTTCGTCCACGAAATTGCAGAGCTGCCATAGCCACAGCAAGGAGTGCAATTACAGAGAAGAGGAGCGCTCCGCTCTTTGAATTCACAATAATCTCTTTTGCTAGAACCCATTCACTTCCAAGAACGAAGCTATACGTGACAGGTTGCCCACTCTTTGGCAGAAGACCAAAAATCACAAGTGCGAAAGAACCAAGTCCAGCCATGGTGATGATTCCACGTTTGCGACGGCGTTCTGGGGCAGAGAGTGCGCGAATTTCAGCGATGCTCATTAGCCATTCCATCCCTTCGAAGCAACAGTTTCGCCAGCATCTACGTTCTTGAGGCGGAAGAGAGACTTGATTAGCGCAGGCGCTGCGATGAAGAGAACGACAAGTGCTTGAATAACTAGTACGAGATCCAGTGGGGTTTCTGTGCTGGCCTGCATTGTTAATCCACCTGCACGCAGGGCGCCAAAGAGAAGTGCTGCAAAAACAGTTCCGATAGGAGTTGCACGACCAAGGAGTGCAACTGTGATTGCATCGAACCCAAAACTTCCGCCAACCCCTGCCGTCATTGCTGGTTCAGAACCAAGAATTTGTACAGCACCACCTAGTCCTGCGAGTGCACCCGCGATAAACATTACAGAAGTTGTAACACGTGCTACCGAGATTCCTGCAGTACGTGATGCAGCGGCATTGGCCCCAACTGCTCGGAATCTAAATCCCCATGTGCTGCGATTGAGAAGCCACCAGATTGCACCCGCAGCAAGGAGTGCAATGATGAAACCGAGATTAGCGCGAAGGTTTGGTCCAAAGAGATGAGGCAATCGAGCGTTCTGATGGACTTCTGGTGCAAGTGGATCTTGTCGCCCTGGTCTAAGAAAGGCAGTTGTGCTGAGCAACCAAAGCAAGAAATACCCGGCAACATAGTTGAGCATGATTGTCACGATTACTTCGTGAGCGCCTGTGCGTGCCTTTAAGAATCCAACAAATCCACCATAGAGCCCTGCAAATAACATCGCAGCAGCAATTGCTGCAACGGCATGGATAACGATTGGTAAATCAAAAGTAAATCCAACCCAGCTCGCACCGATTGCACCTGCAATAAATTGTCCCTGCGCTCCAATATTAAAGAGTCCGGCACGGAAGGCGAGAGCAACTGAAAGACCAGTAAGAATCAGAGGTGATGCGGCAACGAGCGTTTCAGAGAATGGGTAGAAGCCCTGAAAAAAGTGTCCTTCTGCTAATTGCGGATCAAAGATGGATCCGCGGAAGAGCGCCCAATATGCACCCCCAGCAGTAGAGAGCGCTTTGCTCAGCATTGATATTGGTTGACCTTTTAGAGCTAAGACTTTTGAGTCTGAAAATGCCACGAGTAGGCCGCTTACAAAGAGCGCCATCGCAAAAGACAATGCAGGAAGAATGAGTTTCTTTAATTTCATGGCTTGACCCCTGCCATTAAGAGACCAAGATCTTCACGGGAAGTATCAGCAGGAACAATCGCGATGAATTCTCCTCGATACATCACAGCGATGCGGTCAGCAAGTGCCGAGACTTCATCGAGTTCGGTGCTAAATAGCAGCACTGCTCTTCCGGCATCGCGCTCTGCGATGATGCGTTCGTGCACGAATTCAATAGACCCTACATCAAGTCCACGAGTTGGTTGAGATGCAACCACAAGTTTGACAGGTCGAGACAGCTCGCGAGCAAGTACAACTTTCTGCTTATTTCCACCGGAAAGTGATGATGCGCTATCTTTGGAAGAAAGAGTTCGAATATCAAATTCAGCAACGCGCTTCTCTGCTTCCTGCGCCACGATACTTTGAGAAATTACTGGTCCCTTTGCATAAGGAGGGAGATCGTGAAGATCAAGAATGAGATTCTCTTCAATGCTAAAGGAGGCAATGAGTCCATCTTCTTCGCGAGATTCGGGAACAAAGGCGATTCCTGAGTGAAGCGCCTCGCGGACTGATGCTTTGGTGATATCAACGCCATCTAAAGAGATCGTGCCATGAACATGCTCTTGGAGGCCAACGATTGCTTCTGCGAGTTCTGATTGACCATTGCCTTGAACTCCCGCAACAGCTAGTACTTCACCTGTACGAAGTTCGAATGACACGTTCTTAACAAGTGACCGGCCAGTGTGATCGGAAATATTGAGATTCTTCACATCGAGCATGACCTTGCCCAATTGTGGGGCGCTCTTATCAACATCCAATGAGACTGGGCGACCGACCATGAGAGATGCGAGCTCTTCTTGGGAGGCAGATGGTGACGCCGTGCCAACAACTTTACCTCGGCGGATAATCGTAATCTTATCTGCTGCTTCCTTCACTTCACGCAGCTTATGGGTGATGAAAACTATTGATGTTCCACTTTCTTTGAGCTTCTTCATATTGCGAAGTAGCTCATCTGTTTCTTGAGGAGTTAGCACTGCAGTTGGTTCATCGAGTATGAGAACTTTTGCATCGTAGATGAGGGCACGGATTATCTCGACACGTTGCTGCAGGCCAACAGGAAGATTTTCAACAAGAGCATCTGGATCAATGTCAAAGTTAAATTCAGCAGAAACTC
>WLME01000106.1 GCA_009700365.1 Actinomycetota bacterium
AAACTGAAATCCTCAAGGAATATATTGCCTTTTACAAGAAACATCGAGACTTACTGCATTCCGGCACCGTAGTCCGCAGCGATGAAATTATTGGAAATGCGCAGTTGTACGGCACAGTGGCTCTGGATAAGAAAGAGGCAATTTTCACTTATATGCAGCTGACATCAACTGATAACTTCGGACCGTTGATAACAACTTTTGACGGTTTAGATAAGGAAACTCTTTATCAAGTGACTGTCATCGAAAAATTGAGCGCAGATGAATTCATTCAGAAGCGAGCACCAGGGTGGTGGCCAACTCTCCAATTAAATGGCGATCAACTTGCACATATTGGATTACAGCTTCCGGTTCTAAAGCCTGAGACTGGGTTGTTGTTCCACATTAAAGCTCTTTAGGAGTAGCATCAGTTAAGTCCAAAGAGTCAACGTCGACTATTTCTAGGAGTTAATTGTGCTTGTCGGTATCCCAAAAGAAATTAAGAACAACGAATTTAGAGTCTCAACTACACCGGCAGGAGTTCACTCCCTTGTCATCGCCGGCCACACCGTATTTGTTGAAAAAAGTGCAGGAGTTGGCTCGGCAATCACAGATGCTGAATATGTAAAAGCTGGCGCAACTATTCTTGATACCGCCGATGAGGTTTGGGCGAAGTCCGAGATGATTATTAAGGTCAAAGAGCCCATCGCCGAGGAATACCATCGCATGCGCAAGGGTCAGATCCTCTTTACCTATCTACACCTTGCTGCATCACGTGAGTGCACCGATGCAATTGTTAAATCTGGAATCACAGCGATTGCTTATGAAACTGTTGAAGTAAATAGATTCTTACCTCTGCTGGCACCGATGTCAGAAGTTGCTGGCCGCATGTCAATCCAAGTAGGAGCAGCTGCACTTCAACGTCCAAATGGGGGACGTGGAGTTCTTCTTGGTGGAGTCCCCGGAGTTGCACCTGGAAAAGTTGTCATTTTAGGTGGCGGAAGTGTGGGTGTTTCAGCTGCTGCAATGGCAATTGGCCTTCGCGCCGATGTCACACTCTTAGATATTAATCTTAAACGACTAGGCGAAATTGATGAAATGTTCCATGGCCAAGTAAAGACAGTCGCATCCTCACCATATTCAATTGAGCAGTACTGCATGGAGGCTGATCTCGTCGTTGGTGGTGTTCTTATTCCCGGAGCTGCAGCACATAAGTTAGTTACCGACGATATGGTTGCAAAGATGAAGCCTGGTTCCGTTCTTGTTGATGTTGCAATCGATCAAGGCGGATGTTTTGAAGGTTCGCACGCAACTACCCATGCAGATCCGACATTTAAAGTTCATGATTCACTCTATTACTGCGTGGCGAATATGCCTGGCGCGGTGCCTGCAACATCTACTGCAGCACTTTCAAATGCAACGCTTAAATATTCACTTGCGTTAGCAAATAAAGGATGGCAGAAAGCAATGGAAGACGATGCCGCACTTGCTGCAGGTTTAAATGTGCATGAAGGAAAAATCATGTACGCAGCTGTTGCCGCAGCACACGGCTAAATTAATCTCGTTGCATGCCTCGGCGTCCCCAGAACTCCCACATTCCCATCACGCTCAATACGAGAGCAAAGCCAAAGAGGAGATCCTCTAGGGGAGCTGCGCAGATTCGAAAGCCAATGATGGCATCGGGGTTGTACATCACAATATTTCTCGATGTCAGCCACCAATTTGTCAGTAATTGAAAAGGCAAGATGATTGCGTAAGAAGTCCAAAAAGCAGCGCGCGTCAACATTGAGTTCTTGAAGAGAAATAAATCGACAAGAACTGAAATGCTAAATGCTGCGATGGCAATATCAGAATAAATCATTCGCCGAATTCGCCTTTGCGCCAATGGGGTTTCACGGTGGTGACGCCCTCAATCGTCAATATTGCAGCAAGTGGCACGATTACAAAGAAGAGATATTCTTCAAGTGGAATATTCAAAGGCCCATTTATGCCAAGCATTTGCTCACGGTCAAAGAACCAATGTCCTTTCGCAATAGCGTATGCATCCCAGATTAGAAAGAGTGCACTTATTGGCAGAATGCTGAGAGCAGCTCTTTTTATGCGCCGCAGTACCCCAGTTTTGAGAAAGATTTCGAGCCACCCGGATCCACAGAGAGTAAATATGAGCATTCCCATGTAGGACCAATGTTTCATGCCTGCATTTTCGCATAGATAGCCTCGAATATTGCTACTGTGACGTTTATGGAGTCGGCCAAGTTAAAGGTTTTCTCGAGAGTGCGTACATTCTCGAGTTTGATGGTCGCACTAGCCATTGCGTTATCTATTCTCTTTTCATCGTGGCTTGGCGCCGAATCGCTCAATTGGCAAGTGGTTATGGCAGTCATTGCACTCGCGATTGGTATTCCGCATGGTGCACTCGATCACCTGGTGACACTTCCTAAATCAAACCCTGTGAAGATGTCGATCTTCGTATTCATCTATGTAGCAATCGCACTGGTTGCAATCTGGGCTATCTTGCATTGGAATGTGTGGGGATTCATCGCAGTAGTCATCATGAGCTCTGCTCACTTCGGTGTTGGAGATAGCGCGTTCATATCTGAATACGATGACTTACGGGGATCTTCCTCACCTTTGCCAGTGTGGGCATACGCACCAGCTGCTGGTTTATTACCTGTAGTGATTCCGCTCGTAAATAGCCGCAGCACTGAAGCACTTTCAAAGGTAAATATTGCGCTCGTTGATTGGCACCATGGATTCACCTCTGAGATTCAGATTATTGTTGCAATTATTACGACTCTTTCAGTGATTACGCTCATTTCTCGCAAAAGATTTCGCGACCTCTTAGATGTATCACTCCTTGCACTCCTTGCATCTGTTGCACCTCCACTCGTTGCCTTTGCTGTCTACTTTGGGTGCTGGCATGCAATGCGACATACAGCTCGCCTTACCTCGCTACTACCTCGCTCTCAATCATCGTATGAGAAGGCACATGCTCGAAAGGCTTTTATCTCGGCCGTAGTACCTGGCTTACCCGCTCTGGCTGGTACGCTGATTTTTGTCGCGCTGCTTGCAGGATTTTCCCATCAGAATGTAAGCGATAACTTTCTTTGGCTAACTTTGGTGACAATTTGGGCTCTTACCGTTCCTCACATGATTGTCACAGCAAAGCTAGACCGCGCCGCTCTCAAGAATTAATCTCTTCTTCGTTAGGCTTCAATCTATGTTGAGAAAAATATTAGTGCTCACAATCGCGATCACGTGCATGCCGGCAGCTCAGGCAGCCCCCACCTATATTTTTCCTGTGGCAAATTGCGAAGTGAATTATGCGCGAGCCCATCATGATTATGCGGCCACGGATATATTGGCAAAAGCTGGATGCCGTTTTGTAGCCCCCATCAATGGAGTTGTTGATGAAGTCAATCGCACAGATTTGTGGAGCGGTAAGACAAATCTTGGTATTGATCGTGGTGGTCTATATGTATCAATTATTGGCAATGACGGAGTCCGATATTACGGATCGCATTTACGATCAATTCCCGCAAGCATTCAACCTGGAGTAGAAGTTAAGGCTGGTCAATTACTAGGGGCGATTGGTTCGACTGGTAGCGCCCGGGGTACATCCCCGCATCTGCACTTTGGTATTTCGTGGCCCACACCTGCAGATACCTGGTGGGTCAGGCGGGGGGAAGTTCTGCCCTGGAAGTATTTAGATGCTTGGAAGAAAGGCAAAGATTTATCTCCAGCAAAGGCTGTAGCTGTACTTAAAGAAAAAGTTGGAGAAATTCCACCGGTGCCTAAGAAGTAATTAAGTTTCTGGCAAAAAAATAAGGCCCGCCGATTTCTCGAGCGGGCCTTATTTATAAGTGAAATTAGTTAGCGTTCACTGCATCTGCCTGAGGACCCTTAGGACCCTGGACAACCTCGAATGAAACTGACTGACCCTCTTCAAGGGACTTGTAACCGTTTCCTTGAATTGCTGAGTAGTGAACGAATACATCTTGTCCGCCACCATCAACTGCAATGAAACCGAAACCCTTTTC
>WLME01000107.1 GCA_009700365.1 Actinomycetota bacterium
AAAATTGCAGAGTCGAGCAGTTCAATCGAATTAAGCGTGCGACCACGGCTGAGAATTCGGGGGATTGCCATAAAGGCAAAGGGGTAGAAGAGCGTGTAACTCAATTGCGCAATCAGTTGAGCTCTTTCGGGAAGTGCGCGAAAGTCGCCATAACTGTTGAGAATAGAACCGGCTCCCCAGAGCCCAATTGCTAGCGCGATTGTCGCAACTCCGATGGGATCGTTGCTCAGGGGAGATTGCGTAACTGCGATAAGGGCGCAAATCCAAATCGCGTTGTAAAGAATTAAGTCGAGTATGAAAGATTGCGAAGGGTTCAGGTATTTAAGAATGATATGGAGCGTTAATAGTCCGAAAGGAAACCACCGCACCAATTTGTACATGCAGGAATTAAATAAGTAAGGCTTCCGCCTTTAAATAGGGGAAGCCTTACTTCTAGAGCTGATTAATTATTTAGAAGCCCTTGGCGCACAAGAGGTTTGCTGAAGCCTTTGCATCATCTGCATTGGTCTTGAGTTGCCCAGGAGCGCTTGCAAGTAGAGCCTTTTTCGATTCAAGATCTTTTACCTGAGTCGACAGTTTTGTCTTTGCCCCGCTCAGAACAAGGACAGCGTTTGCAAGCTTTGAAATCGCAGTGGCAAGTTTCTGCTTATCTGCCGGATTTGTAGATGCATTCATCGTCGCCTGTGATTGAGTAACTTGCGCACGAGCTTTTTCGAGCGCCGCCGTAGTGCTTGCTAGAGCAGCCACTGCTGTGTTGTATTCGGTATCGAGCGCTGCAGTTTGGTCAGCAACATTTGCAAGATCTGCACGAGCCTTAACAGCAGCCTGGTATTGAGTCACCGCAGTGAGGCACTCTGCAGAAAGCCATGTGAGCTTTGAGTTCTTAACTAATGGATTCTTTGCACACTTGTACTTGTAACCAGAAACAGATGTTGTCGCATTAACCTTCGTGCACGCAACACCATTGCTGATCTTCGCAGCAGATGCTGGAACTGCAGAGATCCCGCTAGCGATGAGAAGTGCGGCTACGACAGTGATACTTGCTTTGCGAAACATATTTCCTCCATTAGATATGACCCAATGGTATCTAGCCATTCTGGCAATTTGAGCGTAAGTAGGTATTCGCGCTATGGAATTTCATGTGAATTACCATCGGCAAACGTCCTGTATGATTAACCCATCGAAGCATCCTGCATCGATGTACTTCCCCCAAAGTGCGCCGTATGGCCACTTACTTGCGAGTCTTATCAAGACCCTGATGGCGCTAGTTTTACTAGTTCAGACCATCTAACCGAGACGCGCTTGTCGTCTCGATTGGTGTCTATTTTCATGTCTCTACAAACACGTACTGCTGCTCCCGGCAAAGCTCGTCGAGCTGCCAAAGGTAAACCCCGCCATACAACTGCCCAAAAGGCTGCCCGCAAGACAGCGGTTTCAAAACCTGCTGCCCGCGGAACTGCAAAGCGAAGCGCTCCTATCAAGGAAGCAGCATCCACTGCAGCACGCACAACGGCTAAGACCACCCGCTATTCAGATCGCGAGACAAGTACAAAGAAAGAAGTACGTCTTGCAGATCGTTCAAAACTTCGTGCACAACGCTTCCAAGAGCGCACAGCTTCTAAGTCAAAGAACATCGAAGGTGCTCCAAAGGGCAATCCAAAGCAAACCCGCGAAGAGCGCACCTTTGAAAAACCAAAGAAGGCATTTAAGCCGGCAGCAAAGACTTTCAAACCAGCAGGAGAACGACCAGCTACTAAGCCACAGTCACGCGCTGCAAAGTTCATCGCAGATCGCACAGAACGTGCAGAGCGTCCTTTCCGTCCAGAGCGTTTAGAACGCCCAATCAAATCAGATGTTCGTCCAACAACTCGTCGCGAAGCAGTAAAGGCAAAGGTCGCGCACTCTGACGATGGCCGTCCAAACTTTGTTCCGCAGAAGCGCGAAAAATATAATCCTGCAGCACCGCAATCAGCTGCGCAGCGTCGCGGAGATTCTCCACGCACATCTTCAAAGCCACCACGCGATCGTCGCAATGACTCACGCAATGATTCACCTGCATATGCACGCGATGATGCACGCGCATCAAAGACACATAACAAAGCAGCAGTTGATTTTGGTGCTGACGATAATTACATCTCGGTCAACCTTGCTGATGCGAATCTTGTGGAAGCAACTCCACTTACAGAAGTAACAACAACTTTCCGCGATCTTGGTATTGCACCTGCGCTCGCAAATGCACTCAGCGCACAAGGAATCACACACCCATTCCCGATTCAGATTGCAACACTTCCTGATGCTCTTGCAGGTCATGACATCTTGGGCCGTGGGCAGACTGGTTCAGGAAAGACGCTGGCATTTAGCCTTGCGCTGCTTACAAATATTTCAGATAAGGTCGCGCGCCCTCACAAGCCACTGGCACTTATCTTGACCCCTACCCGCGAACTCGCACAGCAAATCGATGAAGTCCTTCGTCCACTTGCTCGCGCTGTTGGCCACGAATCAGTAGTAATCGCAGGCGGAATGCCATATGCAAAGCAGATCACTGCGATGCGTAAAGCAACTGCAATCTTGGTTGCAACGCCAGGTCGCTTAATTGATTTGCTCAATAAAAATGAAGTTCAGCTTGATCAACTTCAGATTACAGTTCTTGATGAAGCAGATCAGATGGCGGATATGGGATTCCTTCCGGTCGTTAAGGAAATTCTTGATCAGGCTCACCTTGATGGCCAACGTCTCTTGTTCTCTGCAACTCTCGATCGAGGCGTCGATTCACTCGTCCGCCAGTACCTCAAGAACCCAAAGACTCACTCTTTGCAAAATGACCGTGCATCAGTTTCAACTATGGAGCATCACGTTCTTCAGATGCACCCTGGTGATAAAGATGACATTACTTCGCAGATTGCAGCTCGTAATGGAAAGACAATTCTTTTCGTAAAGACTCAACGCGGTGCAGATCGTCTTGCTGACAAACTCGCAAATGCTGGTGTTCCAGTTGGTGCGCTGCACGGCGGAAAGTCGCAAGCGGTTCGTACACGCACACTTGCCCTCTTTAAGGAGCAAGAAAATTCTGCTCTTGTTGCAACAGATGTTGCAGCACGCGGAATCCACGTTGACGGAATCTCACTTGTAGTTCATGTGGATCTTCCTCAAGACCATAAAGATTATTTGCACCGTTCAGGACGTACAGCTCGCGCTGGCGAATCAGGAACAGTTGTTACTTTGTCCTCATCAAAGAATTCACGCGCAGTATCTGGCCTTCTATCACGCGCAGGTGTGACACCGAAGTTCCATGATGTGCGACCTCTCGATGAAAAACTCATGGTCATTACCGGTGCCCAAGAACCAACAGGCGTTCCTTATATTCCACCTATTGTTGAGCGTAAAAGCTCGCAGGGCGGTTCACGTTCAGGTGGAAGCCGTCGTGGTGGTTCAGGCAAGAGCGGTGGATACCGTGGTGGCAATAGCCGCCGCGGCCGTTAATTAACGCTGCTTCTTACGAACATTCATTCCGATCTGGCGTACAAATTTCCGTGGAACAGTTGAGATAACTGCCACCAAAAGTTTGTATTGCCAGCCAGGAATACTTACTGGCTTATTTGCCAATGCATCCTTCCAAGATTTTTCGACGAGCTTGTCAGAGTTAAGCCACATAAAGTTGGGCAATCCACCCATCTTCATACGGCCGCGCTCATGAAATTCGGTGCGAGTAAATCCAGGGCAGAGTGCTGAGACTTTCACTCCGCTGGTCGCAAGCTCGGTATTAAGTGATTCAGATAAAACAGTTAGGTAAGACTTAGAAGCGCTATAGGTGCCACCTGCGATAAAGCTTGCGACAGATGAAACATTGATAATGATTCCTGATTTACGTTCTTTCATTCCAGGAATAATTGTGTGCATCAGGCGCATCGGAGTCCGAACCAAAACATCGAACATCTCTTGCTCGGCTTCAAGTCGGCTTGCGCTAAATGCTTTATTAATTCCAAAACCAGCATTGTTAATCAGGAC
>WLME01000108.1 GCA_009700365.1 Actinomycetota bacterium
GCAGAGCTTTGACTTCCTCTCTTCGGGTCGTGACCATCACGTTCGGATCTTTCATCACGGGGCGATTGCGCAACTGGGAAATTTGATTGAGCTCAAAATCAATCGTTGAAAGCAATCTCCGATACATGCGATCTCTAATCTTTTCGATATCACTAATTTCTTGTGCAATATCCGGAACTACTCGTTTAGCTGCATCGGTTGGAGTAGATGCACGGTAGTCGGCAACCAGATCAAGGAGCGGAGAGTCTTTTTCGTGGCCGATTGCGCTGACAATCGGGGTTTGGCAGTGAGAAGCTAAACGAACCAGAGACTCATCACTGAATGGAAGCAAATCTTCAAAGGATCCGCCGCCGCGAGTAATGATGATGACATCGACTTCGGGATTTGCTTCAAGTTCTTGCAGCGCAGCCGACACTTCTACGACCGCAGCTGCGCCTTGCACAGCGACTTCGCGAATTTCAAATTGCACTGAGGGCCATCGACGTCGTGCATTTTCAACGACATCTTTTTCGGCATCGGTATTACGACCACAAATTAAACCAATCGTGCGAGGCAATTTTGGAAGTGCAATCTTTCGATCGGCGCTAAAGAGCCCTTCAGATGCGAGCTTCTCTTTAAGTGCCTCAAGTCGTGCAAGTAGTTCTCCCACACCAACCTGGCGAATCTCCTTTGCAGATAAAGTGAGTGAGCCATTTTTTGTAAACCATGATGGTTTTGCATAGATGACTACGCGTGCATTTGCTGGAAGTGGTTGCGCGGTTGCAAGAACCGTTTTATAACACATGACTGAGATGCTCATATCGGCGCTGGTATCGCGAAGGCGCATAAATGCCATCCCACCGCTGCGTTCATTGAGCTCTGAGATCTCACCCTCAATCCAGATAGGGCCTAAACGTTCGATGTAATCCTTAATGGCTTCAGAGACCACGCGCACAGGTGCGGGAGATTCACTTGAAGTTTCGAACATAGCGAGAGCCTAATAGACTGCGCGATATGAACAAGAGAGTTCTTCTAGCCGCGCCACGTGGATATTGTGCCGGAGTCGACCGCGCGGTAGTCACCGTTGAAAAGTCTCTAGAACTCTATGGCGCCCCTGTCTATGTCCGCAAGGAAATCGTGCACAACAAGCATGTGGTCTCCACCCTCGAACAACGCGGGGTCATCTTTGTTAATGAGACCGACGAAGTTCCTGAAGGTGCAACTGTGGTCTTTTCAGCACATGGCGTTTCTCCTGCAGTTCATGCCGCAGCTGCGGCTCGAAACTTAAAGACTATTGATGCGACCTGTCCGCTCGTTACCAAAGTTCACAATGAGGTAAAACGTTTCGCAGATGATGAGACAGAAATTCTGCTTATCGGCCATATCGGCCATGAAGAAGTTGAGGGCACAGCAGGAGAAGCTCCTGGCAAAGTTCGCGTAGTCGATGGTCTCGATGAGGCTCGCACGATTGAGCCGACTCCTGGGAAGAAGTTGGTCTGGCTGACTCAGACAACTCTCTCTGTCGACGAAACGATGCAATCTGTTGCCATCCTTAAAGATCGTTTTCCTGAAATTGCGAATCCACCTTCAGATGACATCTGTTATGCAACGCAGAATCGCCAGGAAGCAATTAAAGCTATCGCGCCTCAAGCCGATCTCGTCTTAGTTGTGGGCTCTACCAATTCTTCGAACTCAGTGCGACTTGTAGAAGTTGCCCTTGAATACGGTGCAAAGGCTGCCTATCTCATCGATTATGCAGCCGAACTCAAAGAAGAGTGGTTGATTAGCGCCGAAACCATTGGCGTGACCAGTGGAGCGTCAGTCCCAGAAATTTTGGTTGATGATTTATTGAAGCACCTAAGCATGCATGGGTATCACGATGTTGAAGAAGTCCGTGCGACAGAAGAGACTCTTCTCTTTGCACTACCGAAAGAACTACGTGCAGATTTAAAGAAAGCTTAAAAGTTGGCTGCATTTGTTGAGATTCAAGGCGAGAACCTCGCTGTTGAAATATACGAACCAAAGGTGCGGATTGCCGATGTAGTTCTAGTTCATGGATGGACCGGAAGTAAAGAAGATTTCAATCTGATCGGCCCACTTCTTGCAGATCTGGGTTATCGCGTACTGACCTTTGACAATCGTGGCCAGCATGAATCAGCCCACAGCAAGCGCAAAGATGGATATGCAATGCAATCTCTTGCTCATGATGTCATCGAACTCTCCACGCATTTCGGTTTCGTAAAGCCACATTTACTCGGACATTCTTTTGGTGGACTCATTGCACAGCGAGCTGCGGTAGATGCACCCGACTTTTGGAGTTCTCTGACTTTGCTCTGCACGGGCCCGCATTACAGTCTGAAGAAGACAGAACTTGAGGCGCTACTTCATCTCATGCAGACATTGACGATGGCAGAGTTCTGGATTTTCTATAAAGAAGAGATTGATAAATCATCGCCTCGTTACGAGCTTTTTAAGAAGCGCTGGCATATGAGCGACCCCACATCGTTAACGGAGACTTCACGACTTCTCTTGGAGACGCAATCAGTTATTAGTAAGCTTCGTGCTACAAAGATTCCAGCACATGTGATGTATGGCGAAAATGATGATGCATGGCCTATGCCGATGCAGGATCAGATGGCGAAGGATTTATCAGCCCCGCGCACAATTATTAAAGATGCTGGACATTGCCCCAATGAAGATCAACCGGAAGAGACAGTAAGAGCTCTAACGAACTTCTGGAGCAGCCTTTAATCGCTTCGAAGGACGGTTCTTCGCCTTTTCATTAAAGAAGGCGAGCCACCCAAAGAGAGCGCTAATTAATAAGTAGGGCGCAACACTGGCAAGGGATGCGATGAAGTCGATTCCGACTCGAGCTGGATGCAGCCCATCATTGAGAAGGGTAAAAGCTAAAGAAGTTGCAGCAAAGGCAAGTGGAGGCGTTACCGCGGCAACATGACGCGAGCCGGTTCGTCCGTATGAAACACCGCCGTAGGTAACAAGGCAGATTACAAGCCCAGAAAGTAATCCCGCTCCGTTACGGATCCACATTTCTAGCCAAGAGAAGATCAAGATGAAAAGCGTTTGAAGAAGAACCACTCCTTGTTTCTTAAGACCGGGGCCAGAAAGCGAAGGCCTCTTAATTGAATTGCTGCTCATCTCTTACTCCTCTACTACTTCAACATCAATTGCATCATAATCATATTCGGCATCCGGCGCATCGAGGTCAGGATTGTGAAGTTCGCGAACCTTTGATGGTGCTTCAGGATAATCGATTGCAAGCTTCTCTTTATCACCTGCAACACCAAGTTTATGGATTCGAAGGGCGGGTGAGAGAACAGTTTTCTCTGCGGTGGGTACGAGATCTTCGTAGGCTTTTGATGTTGAGTTAATGGCTTTTCCAACTGCAACAATCTTTGAGTGCAGAAGTGTGAGGTTTTTAAGAAAAGTTCCAGCAACTTTTGTAATGTCATCGGCATTTTCAGCCAGCTGGTTGCGAGTAAAGATATGCCCGACGGTACGAAGCAGAGCCATCATTGAGGTTGGAGTGGCGAGAGTAACGCCTACTTTAAATGCTTTCTCGAGAAGGAGCGGATCAATCCGAAGTGATTCTGCGAGAAGGGTTTCGAATGGAAGGAAGAGAACGACAAAATCAGGGGAGCCCTGCGATTTGTGATAGCCACGTTTTGAGAGAGCATCTACATGCTTCAGTAAATCTTTTGTATGTGCGGCAAGGAGTTCATCACGCTCGGATTGCACATCGGTACCAAAAGCTTCGAGAAAGCGATCGAAAGGAAATTTGGAATCGATAAATAATTTTGAGCCACCAGGCATGTGTACCGTGATATCTGGAATACCAGATGAATCAGAGTCAGTAGTGGAGCGTTGTGCTTGATATTCGTGACCTTCGCGCAACCCTGCATTTTCAAGAAGTAGCTGAAGCTGTGCCTCACCAAATTTTCCACGCGTCTGTGAATTAGAGAGTGCGCCAGCAATCTTCTTAGTTTCATCGAAGAA
>WLME01000109.1 GCA_009700365.1 Actinomycetota bacterium
ATGCTGTTGACGCAGGATGAACATGTCATTCCTGTGACGGAATAAGTCTGTACTTGAATGTCTCCCATAGTTTCCCTACTGAGGCGCTCTCAGTGCGTTCACTACATAGTCATGTAGCGCTGCATTTGTAGAGAGCCCGCTGCCACCGTGTGATCCGTCTACTCCATCTAGATTTGTGAATCGGCCTCCAGCTTCGCGCACGATGATGTCGAGCGCAGCCATATCCCAAAGAGCAAGAGATGGTTCAACTGCAATGTCGACAGCGCCTTCTGCCACCAACATATGTGACCAGAAATCTCCATGTGCACGGGTGCGCCATGCGCTATCCATCAGTGCGCGGAATGGATGAAGGCGTCCGCCCCATCCTTCAAAATCTGAGTGTGAAATAGATGCATCTGAAATCTGGGATATCGCTGATACGTGAATTCGTTTCGGGACCTCTTTATTGACGATTACAAATGCTCCGCCACCTTCAAAGGCATACCAACGCCGAAAAAGTGCTGGCGCACTTACAACTCCGGCGACAACTCTTTCTGTTCCGTCATCACTTTTTTCCATCAGGCCGATTAAGGTCGCCCAGGTTGGGACCCCGCGCAAAAAGTTCTTTGTGCCATCAATTGGATCAATAACCCAATATCTCTGGTTTTCGATTCCTTCAGTTCCAAATTCTTCTCCCACGATTCCATCATGGGGACGGTGCTCATGGAGTAATGAACGCAACATATCTTCAGCGGATTTATCAGCATCTGTAACCGGTGTGTTATCAGGTTTCGTTAAAACAGTTAAATCAATTGCCTGATAACGTGAAAGCGTAATTGCATCAGCTGCATCAGCCAACCGATGTGCAAGAGCGAGATCCTCACCACGACGAGTGCTCATAAAGCGAGTCTAACCCTCAAGCCCTATTGCTCGTCGGATAGGGGTTTAACTTCTAACAGGGAGCGCAAACTTGTGACGCGAATCAACCTCTCGCTGCGCGAAGATGTATCAGATTCAATCCAAGCGTTGAGTGCACAACCAGCTTCGTGGTGCGAACAATTGGACATGCAGGTCTGAGTTACTTGGTAGATATCGGGGAAGGATTCGATGATTCGTTCCTTGTTAAGGTGAGAAAGCCCAAAGGCGCGGATGCCGGGCGTATCAATAATCCAACCGCCATTTACAAGAGGGAGAGCGATTGCACTCGAAGAGGTGTGGCGTCCGCGTCCTGTCACATCATTCACATCTCCGGTAAGTCTTGCTGCATCAGGAACTAGATCGTTGATAAGAGTTGATTTCCCAACTCCTGAGTGACCAACAAGAACTGAGATCTTCTCATCAAGGATGTTGAGCAGAGTAGCTATATCTTCTTTACGCGCGCTTGTCTTTGACGAGGTTGAGAAAATTCTGACGCCGAGGGCTTCGTACTCCTTGATGAAATCTGGAATCGGTGACACATCAACCTTGGTGACGACAATAATCGGCGTTATCGATTCGTGAAATGCACTCACTAGGAATCGATCAATGAGTCCGCGGCGAGGTTCGGGATTTGCTGATGCAACAACAATCAGAAGCTGGTCGATATTTGCAACTATCGTCCTCTCGACTCGGGCGGCATCATCGACAGTTCTGCTCAGCGAATTAGTTCGCTCGTTGACGGTCACGATTCGGGCTAGTGAACCTTCAACCCCAGTGACATCACCAACAATTTCAACCAAATCTCCAACGACAACTGATTTTGGCCCAAGTTCTCGTGCTTTCATAGCCGTGACGACGGTTCCATCATCTGTTACACATGTAGTTCTTCCGCGATCCACAGTTGTTACAAAAGCTGTAATCGAATCTAAATGCGACGGGCGGTCTTTTGTGCGTCGCCGCGTTGTGCGAGAAGGACGAATGCGTGCATCAGATTCGTCATATTCGCGTGGACTCATAGAACCAAACTATTCCAGAGTCCTGGGAAATCTGTCAGAGTCTTACGAGTTGTTGCTACATTCTCAATCAAGATATCAGGGACGACTAAACCAATGACTGCGCCAGCTGTTGCTAATCGATGGTCTTCGTATGTATGAAAAATTCCTTCGTGCAATGGAGCTGGATTGATATGAAGCGCTGTCTCTTCCTCTGTAACCGAGCCGCCGAGTGCGTTGATTTCGCGGGTTAAAGCCGCGAGGCGGTCAGTCTCGTGAAGTCGGAGATGTCCGATTCCGCGAAGATGTGAAGGTGAATCAGCGAGTGCTGCGAGTGCTGCAATAGATGGTGTTAATTCGCCAACATCATGAAGGTCGATATCAATTCCGTGAATTGATTCGCCTCCGGTGAGAGTGAGACCTTCTTCGGAAAATTCAACACGAGCTCCCATCTGCGTAAAAATCTCGCGAAGTTGATCTCCTGGTTGAGTTGTCTTCTTTGGCCAATCTGCAATTGTGATACTTCCACCGCAGACCATTGCGATAGATAAGAAAGGTGAGGCGTTAGAGAGATCAGGTTCGATCACTAGATCTTGGCCCTGCAATTGTCCAGGTTCTACTCTCCATGTATCCGTATCTTTATCTACGTAAACAGTTGCTCCGAAATCTTGGAGCATCTGCACAGTCATATCGATATGTGGCATCGATGGTAGAGAGGCCCCTCGATGTCGTGCGGTAATTCCATTTTTCATACTCGGCGCAACCAGCAGTAGCGCAGATAAGAATTGGCTTGATGCACTGGCATCTATTGTGAGTTCACCACCAGGAATTGATCCATGGGCTTTGATAACGAGCGGAAGTGAGTATCGCTCATCATGTTCAACTTCAATCCCTAGCTCTTCGAGAGCTTTTATCACTGGACCAAGCGGGCGTTCGTACGAACGTGGATCGCCGTCGAATGCAATATCTCCCTGGGCAAGCGCTGCAAGTGGTGGGAGAAAACGCATCACTGTTCCGGCATTTCCAACATCAATATGTGCAGGGCCAGTCAGCGGCGAAGGGGTCACAGTCCAAGCGCTCTCGCTACCTGTTATTGATATTCCCATCGCTTGGAGTCCGGCTGACATAAGTTCGGAGTCACGTGAAATGAGTGGACGTCGCACAATCGAGGGTGAAATAGCTTGCGAAGCGAGAATGAGTGCGCGGTTTGTGACAGATTTAGATCCAGGAATAGTTACATGAGAACTCACTGGCTTTCGTCCGCGAAAAGGCGCAGGCCATAGGTCATGTGCATCTGTCATGCGGTAAGTCTAACGCGAAGAACAGCGCATAGGATTGGCATATGAGTGCGAGAAATGAGCGCTTCCATGTGCGGTAGATATGCGCAATCACTTGGAGCAGAAGAGATTGTCGAAAGCTTTGATTTGGCAGGATCGACTCTCGATCAATCACTACCCCTTAATTGGAATATTGCACCAACCAATGAGATTTACATTATTCGAAATGAATCAGATTCTCGAATTTTAGATTCAGCATCGTGGGGAATCATTGCGCCTTGGCAGAAGACAACCTCTGATGCACGGGCTTCGCAATCACACGCAATAAATGCTCGAAGTGAGTCGATCCACGAGAAGCCAACTTTTCGCCATGCATTTCGAACCTCGCGCTGTTTAATTCCCGCAACTGGATATTACGAATGGGCGACATCGCTTGGGAAATATCCACCTAAGCAGCCGTTCTATATATCTAACGAATCTGGAGCTCAATTATCTATCGCTGGAATTTGGAGTTCATGGCAGAGCGAGAAAGGCGAAGTTATTCAGAGCGCTGCCATTATTACTCAAGAAGCTGTTGGAGAACTCGCAACGATTCATAGTCGTATGCCAGTTTTTATGCCGATTGAGCGATGGAGTTACTGGCTTGATCCCAATAAGCGCGACGTCAACCGTCTTATCAAGATGATGGATACGCCCGAACCAGACGCAGGCTTGATTGCACAACCTGTCTCTTCGAGAGTCAATGTAGTAGCCAACAATGGAGCCGAACTGATTATTCCCATTGAGCTC
>WLME01000011.1 GCA_009700365.1 Actinomycetota bacterium
AGGATGAGCTCTCCTTTAGCAAAACCCATGCGCATTGCCACGGGATAAGTCCAACGGATGAGACGGATATTTACAAGGGTTTAACCTGCCTCACAGCCGATTTTTTTGCGCTCATCCCCCTTTGGCGCGAGAATACGGGTATGACCGAATTCGCTGGATCGCCAGATCAGATAATCGACCAATTAGTAGATACAGATCCTTCTGAGACGGCTGAATGGCAGGCATCCTTTGACGCAGCTCTGACAGCTGCTGGCCCAGTTCGCGCTCGTTACTTGATGCTACAACTTTTAAAGCGAGCGCACGAGAAAAAGATTGGTCTGCCTGACCTTCGAACAACTGATTACATCAACACTATTTCTCCAGAGAATGAACCAGAATTTCCAGGAGATGAAGATATCGAACGGCGTATTCGCGCCGCAGTGCGATGGAATGCAGCAATCTTGGTGCACCGCGCACAGCGTCCAGGTATTGGCGTCGGTGGACATATTTCTACCTATGCATCATCTGCAGCCCTTTATGAAGTTGGATTCAACCACTTCTTCCGCGGACAAGATCACCCCGGTGGCGGAGATCAAATCTTCTTCCAAGGTCATGCATCTCCAGGAATGTATTCACGTGCATTCCTTGAAGGTCGCTTCAGCGAAAACCAACTTGATGGTTTCCGTCAGGAACTTTCTCACGAAGGTGGCGGGCTATCGTCATATCCTCACCCACGTTTAATGCCGGACTTCTGGCAATTCCCAACTGTGTCGATGGGTATTGGTCCAATCAATGCAATTTATCAAGCGCGCTTTAATCGCTACCTACATAACCGCGGAATCAAGGACACTAGCGATCAGAACGTTTGGGCATTCCTTGGCGATGGCGAAATGGATGAAGTCGATACATTAGGTGCAATTGGTTTGGCATCGCGCGAGAAGCTCGACAATCTAACTTTCGTCGTTAACTGTAATTTGCAGCGCCTTGACGGACCTGTGCGCGGAAACGGCAAGATTATTCAAGAGCTTGAATCTATCTTCGGCGGAGCCGGATGGAATGTCATCAAGGTTGTCTGGGGTCGCGGCTGGGATCCACTTCTTGCCCAAGACCGCGAAGGTGCACTGGTGAATTTGATGAACACCACTCTTGATGGTGATTACCAGACATTTAAGGCAGAAAGTGGGGCTTTTGTTCGCGAGCACTTCTTTAATCGCGATCCACGCACTGCCGCAATGGTCTCTAATTACTCAGATGATCAAATCTGGAACCTTAAGCGCGGTGGACATGACTATCGCAAACTTTTTGCCGCATATACAGCTGCCACTGAGAAGAATGGCCGCCCAACAGTTATTTTGGCTAAGACAGTTAAGGGTTGGACTCTTGGCTCGCACTTCGAGGGACGTAACTCAACACACCAGATGAAGAAGATGACTCTTGAAGACATCATCGAATTCCGCGATCGTCTTGAAATTCCATTAGCCGATGACAAGTTAGATAAGTACACACCTGCGTACTATCGCTTCCCCGCTGATTCTCCCGAGATGAAGTACCTCGAAGAACGTCGTCGCGAACTCGGTGGATCTATCCCAAGCCGTCGTAAAGTTTCACGTCCGCTTCCTCAGCCTGCCGATTCTGCATACGAATCTGTGCGACGAGGTTCAGGTCAGCAAGAAGTTGCAACAACAATGGCATTTGTTCGAATGCTCAAGGACCTTATTAAGGATCCAGGACTAGGTAACCGCCTTGTTCCGATTATTCCTGATGAAGCTCGCACATTCGGTCTTGATTCACTGTTCCCAACCCTAAAGATTTACTCACCGCATGGACAGCAGTACATGGCAGTCGACCGTGAATTGATGTTGTCTTATAAGGAATCAACATCCGGAGTAATCCTTCACGAAGGTATCAACGAGGCGGGATCTGTCGCTTCATTTACTGCGGTGGGCTCTTCCTACTCCACGCATAACGAGCCAATGATTCCGATTTACATTTTCTACTCAATGTTTGGGTTCCAGCGCACAGGTGATGCTTTCTGGGCCGCAGCCGATCAGTTAGTCCGTGGCTTTGTACTTGGTGCTACAGCAGGACGCACAACCCTGAATGGTGAAGGCTTACAACACGAAGATGGCCATTCACACCTACTTGCTGCAACAAATCCAGCAGTGGTTGCTTATGACCCAGCATTTGCATACGAAGTCGGACATATCTTTAAAGATGGTCTCCGTCGTATGTATGGTGAAAACAGCGAAAACATTTATTACTACATGACTGTATACAACGAGCCATATATGCAGCCAGCAGAACCAGACAACTTGGATCTCGATGGTCTGCTTAAGGGAATTTATCTCTACGCTGGTGCTTCAAAGCAGCGTAAGAAGAATGCACAACTACTTGCATCGGGCGTTGGAGTTAACTGGGCCCTCAAGGCGCAGAAGCTTCTTGCCGAAGATTGGGGCGTTGCAGCCTCTGTCTGGTCTGTTACTTCATGGAATGAATTACGTCGCGACGGTCTAGAAGTCGATCGCCACAACATGCTCAATCCAAAGAATAAGAAGACTGCTTATGTCGCAGATAAATTAAGAGGAACCCAAGGTCCAGTCATTGCGGTTTCAGACTTTATGCGCGCGGTCCAGGATCAAATCGCACCTTGGGTACCTAATGCATTCCACTCTCTCGGAACCGATGGATTCGGTCTTTCCGATACTCGCGGCGCTCTTCGTCGTCACTTCAAGGTTGATGCTGAATCAATCGTTGTCGCAACTCTTGCAGAGCTTGCAAAGGCCGGCGAAGTAAAAGAATCTGTAGTGCAAGAAGCTATTGATAAGTATCGTATTTTTGACGTGCGCTCAGCAGATGCCGGCAACACTGAAGGTTCAGGTTGATTAATAGAATTCCAGTTACCGATATCTCCCCCACAGTATTTTTTGGGGGAGATTTCGTTCCTGTTAAGGCAATTGCAGGGGAAGAAATACCAGTAAGTGCAACCATATTTCGTGAAGGCCATGATCTACTCGGTGCAGATGTAGTCCTATACAGCGCGAGCGGGAAAGAGCTTTCCCGCACAGTTATGCGAGAAGAATGGCATGGCGGAGATCGTTTCCTTGGGTCAGTTCGAATCCCCGAACAAGGCGATTACACATTTACTATCGATTCGTACGATCACCCCTTTGCTACGTGGATTCATGATGCAGAGATTAAAATTCCAGCAGAGATTGATTCTGAGCTCATGTGCACAATTGGGCGCCTTATATTCGAAGAGAAATTATCTCAAGATCCATCTGCCAAGAATTTACTTGCTCCAGCCATAAAGTTTCTTGGTGATACAACGATGGCTGCAATGAATCGTTTTTCACATGCATCAACGGAAGATATTCGCAGCTACTTCGCTGCTCATCCTCTAAGACGTCTAATTTCTTCGACCGACCACTATCCAATACGAGCAGACCATGAACGTGCACTTGTTGGCTCTTGGTATGAGTTCTTTCCCCGTAGCGAAGGTGCAAAGATTGCAGCAGATGGCTCCGTTATCAGTGGCACTTTCCAGACTGCTGAAAAACGTCTTCCCGCTGTTGCGGCAATGGGCTTTGACATTCTCTACGTGCCGCCAGTACATCCAATCGGCACCAACTTTCGCAAGGGAAAGAACAACAGTTTGACACCTACATCTGCGGATCCGGGAGTTCCATGGGCTATCGGAAATAAGGAAGGTGGGCACGATGCCATCAACCCGGCGCTCGGGACTATGGTCGATTTTGAAAATTTTGTAAAAGCTGCAAAGAAGAATGGTCTTGAAGTAGCAATGGACTTTGCTCTCCAAGCATCGCCTGATCATCCTTGGGTAACGGAACATCCAGAATTCTTTACAACTCGACCTGATGGTTCGATTGCCTACGCGGAAAATCCACCGAAGAAATACCAAGATATATATCCGATTAATTTCGATAACGACTACAAGGCAATTGTTGCTGAAACCTTACGAATTCTGAGACTTTGGATTTCTAAAGGAGTTTCTATTTTTCGAGTGGATAACCCTCACACTAAACCTGTTCATTTCTGGGCAGAAATTATGCAGACAATTCATTTAGAAAGCCCAGATGTAATTTTCCTAGCCGAAGCATTTACAAAGCCTTCGATGATGCACGCACTGGGCAAGGCTGGATTCCATCAGTCTTATACATACTTTACGTGGCGCACTAGCAAGCAAGAGCTCATTGAGTACGCAACTGAAGTTTCGCGGCAAACTAGCGCTTTCTTTAGGCCAAATTTTTGGGTCAATACTCCAGACATTCTGCCGTTTCACTTGCAGTCAGGAAATCCAGCAATCTTTGCAATCCGTGCAGCTCTGGCAGCAACACTTACTCCATCGTGGGGAATGTATGCCGGATATGAACTCTACGAGCACCGTCGCTTCAAAGAAGGCGGCGAGGAATATATCGATTCAGAAAAGTACGAAATCAAAGTCCGCGACTGGGATGGGGCCGCGAAAAAGAAATTAACTCTTGCACCATTTATTACCCAACTCAATTCAATTCGAAAGAGAAATGTTGCTTTACAACGACTTCGTAACCTTCGATTCCATACAACTGACAATGAATCGATCATTGCATACTCAAAACGTGATGGCGATAACCTCATATTGATAGTTGTGAACCTAGACCCTTCATTTGCACAAGAAACCACAGTGCACTGGAATCTCACAGAACTAGGGTTAACTCAAGAGAACTTTGAAGTGACAGATTTGATAGACGGAACTTCGTATAACTGGTCGGCGCACACATATGTGCGCCTTGATCCGACGAGGTTGTCTGGCAAAGTTGTTCACATCGCGCAGGTTAAGCTTTAAGATTGCATATGTCTTTTTTCTCCCGCATCTTCAAAAGCGATAAAGCGGGCGAAGAAAATACCTTTCTCCCCGACGGTTCTTATCTCAATCCATACTCAACGCTGGGCGAACTCGATTTCCATTTGATTTCCGAGGGGCGTCATGAGCGTTTATGGGATGTTCTTGGCGCACATATAAAACGTGACGCAGATGGAACTTTAATCGGAACCGCATTTTCAGTCTGGGCACCTAATGCTCAAGCTGTCAGCTTGGTGGGTGATCACAATTTCTGGGATCGCAATACACATCCCATGGTTCGAGCTGGTTCTACTGGAATCTGGGAAATATTTATTCCAGATGTAGGGCCAAACACATGTTATAAATTTGCCATCTGCACTGTCAGCGGGCATTGGGTAGATCACGCAGATCCGATGGCGCGCGCAACCGAACATCCACCTCGCACTGCATCAGTTGTCACCGAATCCACTTACACATGGCAAGACGCACAATGGATGGAGAGCCGTAAGAGCTATCAACCGTGGCGTTCTGCAGTCTCCGTGTACGAAGTCCACGCAGGTTCGTGGCGCCCTGGTCTTTCCTACATTCAGATGGCAGAAGAGCTTGTTCAGTATGTAAAGGAAGAAAATTTCACACATGTTGAATTTTTGCCCATCACCGAACACCCTTACTCACCATCATGGGGATACCAAGTCACATCATTCTTTGCTCCGACATCCCGTTTTGGATCACCCGATGAGTTCCGCTTTCTTGTAGATGCACTTCATCAAGCCGGCATTGGAGTAATCCTCGACTGGGTCCCTGCACACTTTCCAAAAGATGAATGGGCGCTAGCAAAGTTTGATGGCACTGCTCTTTACGAACATGCAGATCCACGTCTAGGCGAACATCCTGACTGGGGAACATTAATCTTCAACTTTGGACGTAATGAAGTTCGTAATTTTCTCGTAGCTAGCGCCTTATATTGGTTAGAGGAATTCCATATCGATGGTCTGCGCGTTGATGCAGTTGCCTCGATGCTTTATCTGGATTACTCACGCAAAGAAGGCGAATGGTTGCCCAATAAATTCGGTGGTCGCGAAAACCTCGAAGCAGTGCAGCTTCTACAAGAGGCGACTTCAACGGCTTATAAACACCACCAAGGCATCATGATGATCGCTGAAGAATCTACTGCGTGGGGTGGTGTTACCAAGGAGACATCCGGTGGCGGCCTGGGCTTTGGCTTTAAGTGGAATATGGGCTGGATGCACGACACTCTCGAATACCTGCAACACGAACCAATCCATCGTAAGTATCACCATAATGAAATTACTTTCTCAATTCTCTATGCATGGTCTGAGAATTTCATGTTGCCGCTTTCACACGATGAAGTTGTACATGGGAAAGGTTCACTCGTTAATAAATTTCCCGGCGACCGCTGGCAAAAATTAGCAACGTTGCGAGCACTCTATGGCTTTATGTGGGCTCACCCAGGAAAGAAGTTGCTCTTTATGGGGCAGGAGTTTGCACAAAACGACGAGTGGAATCAAGAAGCAGGTTTGCAGTGGTATCTCACAGAGTTTGCAGAACATAACGGAGTTCAAAAGGCGCTCAGGGACATCAATACGGTTTACAAGAAACTTCCTGCGCTTTGGGAGAAAGATATCTTCGCAGATGGATTCCAATGGATCATCGGAGACGATGGTGCAGGAAATACTTTGGCCTTTGTTAGGTGGTCGGATAAGGGAGTCCCTGTTGTATGCGTATCCAATTTTTCACCCGTGCCGCATGAGCAGTACTCACTTCGCCTTCCAGTGTCTGGGGTCTGGCGTGAAGTCATCAATACAGATGACTTCAAATATGGAGGAAGCGGTATAACGAATGATTCATTTGCAGTTGACGTTGATACCAACTTGTACGCCACGGTTCGAATTCCACCACTTGCCACAGTCTGGTTTGAACGAGTTTAAACCTTAGATTTTGATCCCTCTTTAAGGGAATCTACAAAGAAAACAGTTGCCAACATCATCGCCGTTGGAATCATCATCGCCAAAGCTATAGAGCCTGTAAATTGAATAGTCCAGGCAACTATCCACTTAATTCCAAATAAAAGGACGTTATTTACTACACCGAATTGCCCAACCACCACAGCACTTGGAAGCGAGGAGCGCCGATTGGCAGCTGCGAAGAATGCAGGTCCAGCAAATGAAGATCCCAGCCCGGCAATCGCGAATCCGAGTATAAATAAACCGTACGACCACCATTTAAGTGAATCAGGCAACAAGGTCGCTGTGACGATTGAAGTTCCAAATCCAAATCCCGCCAATAGCGCAGCACGCCTTACCAAGACATGAATTGGATTGACTCTCTGAAGTCGATGCACCAGTAAGCGGCCGCAAATCATCATGGCAGTAAAAACTATAAAAGGCGCAGTGCTAAGCCCGCCTGAGACTGCAAGACGATCCTTTGTAAAAATCGTTCCCCAGTCGCCTAGCGCGAATTCAAGATAAACAACGCAGGCCATTCCAAGACTTACTGGCCAATCGATTCGAAATCCTGTGAAAATTTGCTTGATTGAGTAATCACTCGCTGAATCTTTATTTGATTCCAGAAGTACTGATTTTAATCGAATCACAATGCTGATCATTGAAATCGCAAGAACGACAGACAAGAGTTGCATATGAGTAATAAGTCCGACGCGACCAACAAGTAACCCCGAAACTATTGCGGTGACTAGTGACCCCGCGCTCCAATAGCCCGCAGTACTTGTAATCAGATTTATCTTACTTCGCTCCAGGAAGTGAAATCCTTGGCTATTGAGACATACATGGACTGCTGTGATTCCAAATCCAAAACTGATATTGAAAATGAGAAAAAGAAAACTAGATTGAACATGAACTAGAACAGCCAAACTTGAGAAGAGAATCACAATAGATGCAATCGTGACCTTAAAGGCACCGAATCTATGAATGATGTGACCCACTGTAAGTAAGCCAAAAAATGCCCCTACGGACCCAGTACTCATAAGCGAACCAAATGCACCGTTTTCAAGTCCCAGATGTGCCCTCAGTTCGGGAAATCTGGGAACCCAAGCCATGATTCCGAAACCAAAGAGGAAGAAGAGAGTGTGAAGAAGTTTTTGCTCTATAGAGTGATCAAGATCTTTTGCCATTAGTGGAATTCACTTCTCATTAAAATAGGGCGTTTGCGAGCTGGGCACGAGCTTTAATAACTCTTGGATCGGCTTGATCGACCAAGGCGAAGAGCTCTAGAAGTCGATCTTTGACGATTTTCTGTTCATCGCCATGCAAAACCATCAGAAGACGCAAGAGTCTTTCAAAGGCTGGCTCTAGATAGCCACTCATTACTTCGACATCAGCGCATTGAATTTGTATCTCGATATCGTCTGGATGCTTGATTGCATCTTCCATCACCTTTGCAGCATCTACCCCATGCGTGCGAGCTAATAATTGCACCTGGGCAAGTCCTAACTTTGCATATGAATCATGCGGTTTGCGAGCAAGTAATTTCTTGTACGCAGCTTCTGCGGTTTCGTAGTCGCCTTGATCTAAAGCCGCTAATGCTTCATCTTCTTCTGGCTCTGTTGCTTCAACGGGTTCTTCGCCTATACCTTGCTGAGCCGCAACTGCAAGAATTTTTGTCACTACTTCTCGAAGTTGTGACTCTGTTAGTGGTTGCTCTAGGAAGGGAACTGCCTGTCCGCCAATAAACACGACGCCATACGGAATAGTTCGAACTTGGAGCGCTTGTGCAACGGGTGCTTGTTCATCGATATTGACATGAGCGAGCAACCACTGGCCAGCATCATCGGCTTCAAACTTTCCAAGCATGCGTATGAGTTCTACCGACTCGCTGGATCGTGGTGTCCAACAAATCACAACTACAGGTTTGGTATTTGAGAGTGGGAGAACTTCAGCCTGAAGGTTGAGCGGAGTCACTTCGATTCCGGGGAGAGGGGAAGTCACATCAGCTGCCGGTTTTTTCAGTGAACTCAAGTCAACTGCTTGAGAAAAATTCGGTGGCAAACTCATTACTAATCCCTCACTCGCACATAATTGATGCTAAATAGCGCCATCGACTCGAACATCTACTCCTGAGTCGCGTCGGTACGGCAGTATTTCTGCAACATAAGATTTCGCTGCGAACTCTAGTCCAACATCATGGCCGGCGCGTTCGCTTAAGTACCAGCGATGCTCTAGCGCTTCATGGAAAAATTGCGCCAATTCAATACGTCCCTCAAGCTCCGGTGGGATAAGGCTTACCGTCGGTCTAAATACTTCATCAAGCCATCGTTTCGCTGAATCAGACATTGGCGGCTTCGGAGATTTTTCACGGCCCCGGAACCGGTCAAAGGATGCGAGCAAACGTTTTGCTTGAAGTTCTTCTGTTTCTAACCCCATCAATTCGCGGAGACGATTCTTGTGATATCCCGCAGCAACAAGTTTGGGCTGGAATACAAGTTTGCCTGCGTTCTCGCCTTCTTCCATAGATACCGAAACTTCCTCGACAGCAAAACCTAAATCGTGTAGTTGGCGCATCGCTCTTTCAACCGCATGCCGGTCAGTTGGATCTAAGACTTGTCGATCTTTAAGCGCAGACCACAGTCGGTGATAGCGCTTGATAAGTGCGGTGCTTGCACGAATTGGATCCATACCTGGATAGAGCACACCGGAGAGCTGAAGGTCTTCGAGTTCTGCTGCCACATTAAAGTGTGCAATCTCTAAATCATGTTCGCGTTGACCTGATGTGAGCGTCTTTTGAAATTCACCTGTCTCGGCATCCACTAGATATGCTGCAAATCCTTCTGCGTCGCGACGGAACAATGTATTGGAGAGCGAACAATCTCCCCACCAAAATCCGAGTAGATGCAGTCGCACAAGCAAAAGCGCAAGTGCATTGGCCATCAGGGTGACATCTTCAGCCGTTACAGCTTTATCACTGAGCACAACGCGAAATGGAAGTGAGTACGGCAAAAATCGAGTGACTAAAGCGCAAGGAAGCTCTTCTCCATCTTTATCTGTACGACCCTCGATAACGGCAATTGATTGAACACTTGGAGAATCGAGCTGCTTGAGCTCGCGTAAAATTTTATATTCGCGATTTGCAAATTCAGAGACAGTCTCTTTGACTGCATAAACTTCAGATTCTGGATCATCAGTTGACCGGACAAGTCGAACTATGTGGCGCGAGATTCCGCGCTTCTCGGCAAGGGCTGGATCCTCTGGCCACTCCTCGAGAGGAATGCTCCAGGGCAGGCCAGTAACCGCCGCGATTTCCTCGCCGAGTCCGGTAATACGAAGTGCCATGGGGGTTATTCTCTCTTACGCTTTACAATAAATCATGGCCATTTCAGAGCGCATGAAGAGAAAACCAAAAGAATCACCCGTTATTCCAGATTTCGGTGCCGCAGGTGCTCCGATTGACCGCGGACATCCTTTTTACTTCGGTTTTGTTGCAACTATCGGTGCTCTCAGTGCATTTGTTTTGATGCGCGCACTTGCAAGTGCTAGCCAAGTATTTGTCTTAATTTTAGTTGCGCTATTTCTTGCGACTGGCCTCAACCCAGCAGTAGAAGCGATTCGTAAGCGAGGACTATCTCGCGCCGGTGCAGTAGCAGTAATCTTTGTCGTAGTCATCGTCTTTGTCGGACTGTTTGCTGCACTTGTGGTTCCACCGCTTATTTCGCAAGGAACACACCTCATTCAAGCTGCGCCTTCGTTGCTAGAAAATCTTAAGAACAATACAACAATTGCTAATCTCAATGATAATTACGGAATAATCGATACTCTTCAGAAAAAACTGAGTTCGGTAACCTCTGATGGAACGCTCCTTATTTCTGCCTTCGGAGGTGTCATTGGAGTAGGTAAGAGTGTGCTTTCAGGAACATTTACAGCTCTTACAATTATTGTGCTCACGCTGTATTTCATTACCTCTCTTCCTCAGGCGACTGAACTTGGGCTCAAACTTGTACCAGCATCCCGCAGGCCGCGTATCGCAGCACTAGCTGATGCTGTGATCGCAAGAGTTGGCGCCTTTGTGGGCAGCCAAATTTTGGTCTCGTTTTTTGCTTCGATTTTTATGACTCTGCTCGCCTTTATTTTGGGTCTTCCATCTCCGATTGCAATCGGAATAATCATCTTTATTTGTGGCTTGGTTCCATTAATTGGACACTTCATAGGTTCTGCGGTGTACACAATCATTGCCTTAACTCAATCTGTCACCATAGGTGCGGCAGCATTTATTGGGTATGTCGTATATGTTCAAGTTGAAAACTACGTAATTACTCCAAAGATCATGAAGAGAACTCTCGCTGTTCCGGGTGCAGTTACCATCATTTCGGCAATGATTGGAACTTCACTTCTTGGCCTAGTGGGTGGATTGCTGGCAGTTCCTGTTGCGGCATCAATAATTTTAATTCTCGAAGAAGTTGTCTTCCCTCGAGCTGAAAAGTCCTAAATTTCGGTTGGAAGCGGAAGTCGTGCTGGCGCAACAATGCGCGTAATTTCAGATAAGACTCGATGCACCGAAGGTTCACCAACCCATAGATGCTTTGCGCCATCGACAGGAATTAATTCGATCTGAGGAATCACTGCAAAACGTACCTTTGCTTGTTCAGGTTTTAGATAATCATCAAATTCTGGAATCAATGCAGTTATAGGCCTTCCATCAGCAGCCCAAAATTCTAGATCACCTTCAACGATATCGAGCAATGTAGGACTCAAAAGAATCAACCCTTTTACTCGCAGGTCTCGTGCATGACTAATCGCGATACTTGTTCCGAAAGACCAGCCAACTACCCACAGCTCTTTGATTCCAAGAGTGTCGAAGCAGTAACGAATCATCGCTTCGACATCGTATTTTTCAGCACGACCGTTGTCGTAAGAACCAGTGCTGGTTCCTGCTTCACTCGTAGTACCGCGGGTATTAAAACGAATGACAGTAATTCCAGCCATCGCGGGCAGGCGATTGGCTGCCTTCTTATAGATATGACTATCCATCATTCCGCCGCCCGTAGGGTTGGGGTGGCAGCAGAGAATTGCAGAAGTTGGGTTATCTATCGGTGCACTGACCTCACCGATAAGAGTCTGGCCATCTTCGGTTTTTACGGTAAAGGGAGTACGTAAACCGGGAAGAATTGTGCTGGGGCGGATTGGTTCCGACATGGTTGCAGTCTAGTCTTTGCTTATGGTTCTCTCACAAACTTCAACTTTTGATTCTCACAATCCGGTCACTGACGAGGTTATTGCTTCGCACGAAATATTTAGCGAAGCAGCGGTTCATGCTGCAGTCGACCGCGCACGTACCGCCTCGCAAGAATGGCGAGATCTCGGATTCCGCGGCCGTCGAAAAGTATTGCTGAAGTGGAGCACAGATTTACTAGCCAATATCGAATCGCTTACTGAGATTGTTTCTTTAGAGACTGGAAAGCCAATAAGCGATGCAAAACTTGAAGCATCTCTTGCTGCCGGACATATCGCATGGGCTGCGCGCCATGCGGAATCTGTCATGCGTACGTCTCATCGCTCCCCTGGTTTATTGATGGCAAATATGTCAGCTACTGTCGAACGTTCACCAGTCGGAGTTGTTGGAGTCATCGGCCCCTGGAACTATCCCGTCTTTACTCCTCTCGGATCCATTGCGTATGCACTTGCTGCAGGAAATACCGTTGTCTTCAAACCAAGTGAGTACACACCAGGTGTCGGTGAATATCTCGCGCAGTCCTTTATCGATTCAGCCATGCTCGCTGATGTATTTACATGCGTCACAGGCCTTGGTGAAACTGGAAAATTCCTTTGCGAGAGTGGCGTAGATAAATTGGCATTCACTGGATCTACTCGCACGGCAAAGATTGTGGCAGCTACCTGCGCTTCACACATGACCCCCGTTGTACTCGAATGCGGCGGAAAAGATCCCGTCATAGTGGCGCATGATGCAGATATCAAGCGCGCAGCAGATGCAACAGTATGGTCGGCATTTTCCAATGCGGGTCAAACATGTATCGGCGCCGAACGTGTATATGTTGACGAAAGAGTCGCTGATAAGTTCATTGAAAAGGTAATGGAGATTGCTCGAGATATTCATCCCGGTGCCCCTGGCCATGGAAAATATGGGCCAACGACTATGCCAAAGCAGATTCCAATTATTCAGAGCCATATCGATGATGCGATTGCTCGTGGTGCAAAAGTACTTATGGGAGGGTCTGATTCAGTAAAAGCTCCATTTGTTGAGCCAGTGATTTTCTGCGATGTTCCTGAAGATTCCATCGCAATGACTGAAGAGACTTTTGGACCAACAATTGCCATCAATCGCGTGAAAAATATGGCCGAAGCTATATCTCTCACAAACAATTCACGTTACGGACTTGGTGCATCAATTTGGTCTAAGCGTCAAGGAAAGAAAATTGCATCACAATTACATACCGGAATGGTTGCAATTAATTCAGTAATCTCATTTGCAGCTGTGGATTCAGTTCCATTTGGTGGCGTAAAAGATAGTGGCTACGGTCGAATTCATGGTCCTGAGGGAATTCTTGAATTTACCTATCCTCGAACAGTAGTTCGCGCACGTTTCCAATTGCCTATTGCCTTCACGAGTTTTTCTCGAAGCGCAGGAAGCGACAAACTCATTGTTGGAATCACTAAAGCACTTAAAGGTCGCTTTAGTTAATTTCTAAAATCTCGGTGCATTGCGAGTGCGCTCTGTGCGCGGTCTACGATTGTTGCGTTTGGTCCAGCACGCGTTATGCCAGTGTCGTCGATTATCTTCCTGCCCATCGAGCCATGCAACGGTATGTGGCGTTGCCATTGGAATAAGTTGATCGCACCCAGGGCATCGATACGGTTTATTTGCAGCAGATCCCGTCAGCTTACGAACAATCCAGAGACCATTCTCATCTTCTTCAAAACTTTGATTTGAAGGATTGAGTGCTCGCTCTTCGTCATTACTCTTCGGCCTGCGATTTTTGGGATAATTCTTACGCGGGCTCATACTCCTATTTTCTCGCACTTTTTCTCAGTCGGTGACAAGATAGCCATATGAGCACGGTCATTAGCGTTTCGGGGCTTCGCAAGAGCTACGGAAGCACCCAAGCAGTCGCCGGGGTAGATCTGGCTATCGAACAAGGTGAAATCTTTGCCCTCCTCGGACCCAATGGCGCCGGAAAGACAACGACGGTAGAAATTCTCGAAGGATTCCGCGATTGCGACAGTGGAGATGTTCGAGTTTTAGATTTTGACCCCTCAACCAAGGGGCATGCGGGCCAGTCTTGGCGCGATCGCATCGGAATAGTTCTGCAATCGACACACGATGCTGGAGATCTGACTGTCTTTGAATCGGTTTCGCACTTTGCTATGTATTACGAGAATCCGAAGGATGCGCGAGATGTCATTGAATTAGTTGGGCTGACAGAAAAATCTGATGCGCTAGGTCGCACACTTTCTGGTGGGCAGCGCCGCCGGCTCGATGTTGCTTTAGGCATAATCGGAAATCCTGAACTCATCTTTCTAGATGAACCAACTACTGGCTTTGACCCAGAAGCACGTCGTGCGTTCTGGCACTTAATTCGAAAACTTCGTGACGAAGGTGCAACGATTCTCTTAACGACGCACTACCTTGATGAAGCAGAAGCGCTTGCTGACCGAGTTGCTGTTATCAATCGAGGAAAAATTATTGAGATTGCCACCCCAGACCAACTTGGAGGTCGAGCTACATCTCTGGCGACAGTTTCGTGGAGAGATGGCCAAGATATTCGTAGCGAAAAATCGGCTAACCCAACGGCACTGGTTGCTTCGCTCAGTGCGCAATTTGGTGGAGAGATTCCAGAACTAAATGTAAAGCGAGCCTCATTGGAAGATATTTACCTCGAAATGATTGGGGTTGATCATGCGTAAGCCAACAGCGCTCTCAATCGGAATAGAGCGAGGACGTCTTGAAATTAGGCAATTCTTGAGACAGCGCGAATCCGTGGTATTCACAATGCTCTTCCCTCTCATTTTGCTTGCAATATTTGGCTCTGTTTTTTCTAATTCAATATCCGAAGGTGTCACTTTTAGCCAGTACTTTGTTGCTGGAATGATCGCATCTGGTCTTGTTAATACGGGCTTTCAGCAGCTTGCAATTATGATTCCAGTAGAACGAGATTTTGGAACGTTAAAGCGCTTGCGCGGAACCCCAATGCCAGCCAGCAGCTATTTCATCGGTAAGGCAATCTTGGTGACGCTCAGCATGCTCGTTCAAGTCTTTCTTCTACTTGCAGCAGGAATTGCATTCTTTGGGGTACATCTTCCAAGAAGTATTGATAAATGGTTATTGCTTGTTGCTCTGTTAGTCCTCGGAAGTGCTTGTTCGACAATTCTTGGCATTGCTTTTTCTAATGTTCCAAAGAGTGGCCGCGGTGCATCTGCAGTTGTGTCTCCTGTTGTTATCGTCCTGCAATTCTTTAGCGGCGTTTTCTTTATCTTCACCGATCTTCCTCATTGGATGCAACAAGTAGCAGCTATCTTCCCTTTGAAGTGGATGACTCAGGGAGCGCGCTCTGTCTTTCTTCCTGACTCATTTGCTACGCGTGAAGTCGCCGGCAATTGGGAAACTGGTCGCACCTTTGCCATTATTGCTGCATGGCTCGTAGTCGGTCTGATCTGGGCAATACGAAGTTTCAAGTGGGAGCGCGATTGAAAAAACTTTCACTCTTCCTTGCATTCGCTTTGGCGTTTTCAGGAAGTTCGGCAGTTGCTGCCACAAAGAAGCCATCTCCGACTCCGACTGTGAAGGCAACGGCCAAAGCAACGGCCAAAGCAACGGCCAAGTCAACAGTTAAGGCAAGCTCCAAACCCACTACAAGCGCTTCCTCAAAGCCGACTACAAAAGTTTCCATTAAAGCTAAACCAAAGCCAAAGCCGAAACCAAAACCTCGTAAGAAAATTTCAGTATCCCCTTCGCCAAAACCACCGTGGCCACCGGTTGGATTCAAAATTGATAATGGCATCTATGCAAAGGTGCCAACCAGTAAAGAGCTTGTCGGCGTTATCTCTGCGAAAGGAAATCTGG
>WLME01000110.1 GCA_009700365.1 Actinomycetota bacterium
CCAAAATATAGACAACTGTTGGGAGGCTGTTTGCGACCTGATAGGTATCACCGATGATCGCCGTGCCCAGTGCAGTCACCAGAAGAAGATTTCGAGCTAGGCCCGTTATACGAGAAATGATTGTTCCAAGCGCCATAATGGCCGAAGACCGCAATACGGATGGTTGGCTCATATCTTGATTCGCATATTCTCGCGTTTACTTATCGAACAATGATCTGGTCGAAATTTGTTGTTGTGTACCGGACGCGAACTTTTAATTCATCCCCCACTTTAGGCTGGGCGGATTTATTTGAAGTTAAAAGAGAGCATTGCATGTGCGGTGGTTCGAGAAAATTCAGAACCTTGCCATCCCACGTAAAGGGGCTCCGCATTTTTCCTGTGAAAGATTCGAGTGCGCGCCCAACAATTTTAATACGACCAATAATTGAAAAATCTCCCTGAGGTGCAGTCAGACCGATTCCATGGGCAGTTCCACCGCTTGCAACAATGACATTTCCACTAGTTTTTCGCTGTCTATAGCCCGCAGTACCTTGGATATTTCTATTTTCAAGAACTGTTGCTCTTGCTTCGAGCGCTGATTCATTACCGAGCCAAAGAGAGGTTCCAATTCTTTCCCGGAATACCAGATCAGGGAATTTCTCTCTTACCTCTTTCGCATCATGAAGGTGAGAGATCCAGACGGTACTAGCCCGAGGTAATTTGCTGAGTACCGAGATAATCCAACTTTTATCTACCTTTGCTAAAGGTAAGTGCAGGGCAAAACCTCGCAGCTTTAAAGACCGATTACCAATTATTGAAGTAGCACGATTTAACTCTGATATTTGGATTCCATGTCGGTTGAGAGGAGTCAGGATTTCAACAATTACTTGAGTACTCGGATCGATAGTCTCGAGAAGTTTGATATCAGAAATGGTTTGAATCACTGTGGAATCTGTAACTATTTCTTTATCGTGGTCGGGAGAAAGAATAATAATTTCTCCAGCAAATGCAGAACGAACTTTCTCTACCTCACTCGCAAGGCCCACAGCTACTGTTTCAACCCCTAAACGAGTTGATTCGGATGCCAGAAACTCGAGCCCGAATCCATACCCGTTTCCTTTTATCACTGGCACAAGTCCCGATTTTGCAGCGACCATCGCGTTCAAATGCGAACGCCATTTCTGCCCATCGATGAAGAGTGAAAGTGGCATAGACGTAGGCTACTTGCGAATTCTCAAATAGGTCGCGAAGGCTAGGGACCAGAACTTATTAATTGGTTTCTCCCATTCACCAACGAGCTGACGGGCATATCCCCCCGTGCCTACTTTGAATTGAATGAGCCCCACATGGGGATCTTTCGGATCCAGGGTTGGAGTAATTCCTCGTAAGTCATAACAAGTAGCGCCGCGGGCAAGTGCATCCTTCATCATCACCCATTGAATGGCATTGCTGCCGCGAGCCTCGCGACCGAATGTAGATGATGCACCGTAGGAGTACCAATAGTGATCTCCTACATGGATAGCGATTGTCGAAGCGATAACTTGACCCTGCCATTTCGCCAAGAAGAGCGAGAGGTGATTGTCATGGCGATTGAGTTCATCCCACATGCGTTCAAAATATCTAAGTGGTCTAGGTATGAAATTGTCACGGTCGGCTGTCTCGAGGTAGACCTTGTGAAATTCGGAGAGGTCTTCCTTTTTCCCACTGAAGACTTCGACTCCCTCTTTCTCTGCCTTCTTAATATTTCTCCGCCACTGTTGATTGAAACCAATCGCAAGACTTTCTTCATCGTGATTGCGCAAGTCAAGCTGAAAGACAAAGTTTGGTTGCCCTTCGCTAAAACCGTTCTCTGAAATAACGGCTCGCCACCCAGATTTCTGAAAGCTCTCGATTGCAGCTACACCTTTTTCGTGCTCGATGGTGGACTGCGTGGTGGTTAAGGAGCTCGCATGCTCTGAAGCGATAGCGGCTTTGATTACTTCATTCTCCCAATCCCTGTATGGAATTGCAGGACCCACTCTTAAGAGAAATACATTCTCATTCTTTGCAAAGGAGACCAAGGATGCAAGAACTTCTTGGTTAAGGGAAAAATGTGGCAAGAAAATTGGACCTTCAGGAATATAGCCAAAAGACTTTCCCGAAAACGGAAGCGCACGAGTAAGAAGTAGCGCTACACCAACTAGAGAGGATCCTTCATAAAGACCCAAAGATTTATTCTTCCAGTCAGTCTTAACCGCAGCCCACTCTGGTAGTTGTAGAAAAGATGCGCTCGGTAATTCTGAGATGAAGCCCCTATGAACCTCTTGCGAGATTATTCGAACTTCGATCTGCATTCTCGCACCTCACCTTTAGCCCTAAGCCTAATAGCCTCACACCAAAACTCTCTGCAATTTCTCCGATTTTCACTCTGCATTCCTCTTATTTAATAGCGGAAGGCTTTAGTTGACATATCAAGTATTTCTGCTTTACTTCGTTTGTGGCACAAAAAGGAATGAAAGAACTCGACTCCAGGGCCTGGCGTGCCTTCCACAAAATCGGTACAAGTCTTCTGCCACATCTAGGCCGTCAAGTAACAAATCATTCTGGGATTTCAGGTGCTGAGTACGTAGTTTTAGTTGCTCTCTCTGAACTTCCAGTGCCCTCAGTGAACCTCAATCGGCTAGCAACTGGCCTTGGGTGGGAAATTAGTCGGATGTCTCATCAGATCTCGCGTATGGAAGAAAGCGGGCTCGTCAAGAAGATAAGAAATGTTGAAGATTCTCGACGCTTCGATGTAAGTATCACGACAAAAGGCCGAAGGCTAACTGAGTCTGCAGTTCCCCTACAGTCTCAAGAAATTAATCATTGCTTCAGCAATATTCTAAACAAGCAACAAATGGAAACACTCATCGAAATCTCAGAAGTTATCTCAAAACATATGAAGGAACATCACCCACTTAACAAGAAAGTAGAAAAGTAAATGACAATCGCACTAAACATATTCGGAGCACTACTTGCCTTTGCCGCAATTGGATCTGCTATCTCAAAGCTTAAGAAAGTCCCAGACGTCATGACAGCGATGGCAAAGGTTGGCGTTAAGCCAAACCAGATTCCAGTACTTGCATACTTGGAAATCGCAGGGGGGCTTGGAATTATTGCTGGAATTTGGAGCAAAACACTTGGCATAGTGTCGTCTGCATGTCTGGTCCTCTACTTCGCAGGCGCTCTTCTCAAGCACTTTTCAAAGAAGCATAAGGTTGTAGATTTTGGAGCAGCACTTGGAATCTTCATCATCGCCTGCATTACTACGGCTTTACAACTACAGCGATAATTCTTGAACTAAGTAAGTTCAAAGGTGTTCTTCTAAGCACCTTTGAACTTGCGTATCTCTTGTGGCCATCCACATGCCTGGCCAACCTTGGCTCCCCACATCTTTGCTTCATCATCAGTGGCCACGTTAATAATGGTAAGTCCGCCGATATATTCCCCAGTACTAGTAATTGGTCCACCAATCGAGCCTGTGTCATCTGCGCCATATGCCAGGTGAATTTCTTCTTCTAACCCACCAGCAAAGACAAGAACACCTGCCGCTTTCATTTCCTCTACTACAGCCCGAGCGAGCGGTCCCCGTGGTTCATACCATTCGGCCGGGTGATCGCCGACCCATTGTTGATTGAAATAAATAATGTAATTAGCCATCCAGAAATCCTACGTCAGCATGTTTTAATAGCAAAGAGTTGCCGTATACGCCATAAGAATTAGAAAGGACCTCGATTTCTCGAGGCCCTCCCATGCAAATCTGATGCAGCTCTCTTGACCATTACCAATAGATCGAGCTGAAACAGTTAAGACTGTGGTGGAGGCGACGGGATTTGAACCCGCTCCGCTTGTTTGGTAAACGACCAGGCTGCCAATTACAACACGCCCCCAACACGGGAGCGAAGTTACGACCTTCCTAATTTTGGAAATTATTGAGCGATGGAATCTGTGGA
>WLME01000111.1 GCA_009700365.1 Actinomycetota bacterium
GGATTTTGCGGTTTTCTGCTTATGCGAGAGTATTAGCGCCTATTGCCACACCTTATGGCGATGACCTGGTTCACCAGCTGCGGCAGGACCCAGACTCAAGAAAAGGAAAATAAAAATGAAGAAAGATATCCATCCAGAGTACAAAGAGACCCAGGTAACCTGTGGTTGCGGTGAAAAGTTTCTAACCCGCTCAACTGTTGCTAGCGGATCTATCTATGTTGAAGTTTGTTCAGTCTGCCACCCGTTCTATACAGGTAAGCAGCGCATCCTCGATACCGGTGGACGCGTCGCGAAGTTCGAAGAGCGTTTCGGAAAAAAAGCAGCTAAGTAGCTTTCTAAAGAGACCGCATCGCAGCCGAAAGGTTGCGGCGCGGTCTTTTTATTTCTCGACAAGAGTAAGCGCAGTTCCAAGAGAAAGGGAGAGGTCCAATGGCTAACGATCGTTTTGCATCTGCACATGAAATGGTGCGTGAATATCAAGAGCTTGAAGTCACAATGGCTGACCCTTCAATTCATGAAGATCAAGGAAATGCTCGCAAGCTTGGCCGCCGCTATGCACAACTAGGTCCAGTAGTTGCAGGATTTAATTCTTGGAAATCTGCAGCAGATGACCTTGAAGCAGCAAAAGAGATGGCTCTTGAAGATCCTTCTTTCGCTTCAGAGATTCCAGCGCTCGAAGTTGCTGTTGAAGCTGCTGCAGATAAATTAGAAGAGCTATTACTTCCGCGCGATCCAAATGATGATCGTGATGTGATTATCGAAGTCAAAGCCGGCGCCGGAGGAGATGAGTCAGCGCTCTTTGCAGGAGATTTGGTGCGCATGTATCAGCGCTACGCAGAAAAGCGCGGATGGAAGATTGAAATTATTGATATGACTGAGTCCGAACTTGGTGGATATAAAGATATTTCTATGGCTGTAAAGTCAAAAGGAACTCCCGAGCCCGGAACAACTCCTTATGCGCGCCTTAAATTTGAAGGTGGCGTTCACCGTGTCCAGCGCGTTCCTGAAACTGAAAGCCAAGGACGCATTCACACATCGGCAGCAGGTGTACTTGTGCTTCCTGAAGCAGAAGAAGTGGATGTCGAACTCAATATGAATGATGTTCGCGTAGATGTCTATCGTTCTTCTGGTCCAGGTGGGCAATCTGTTAACACTACGGACTCTGCAGTCAGATTAACTCACGTCCCAACCGGAATCGTTGTTTCATGTCAGAACGAAAAGTCTCAGTTGCAGAATAAAGAATCAGCGCTACGCATTTTGCGTGCACGACTTCTTGCCGATGCTCAGGAAAAGGCAGAAGCAGCAGCAATGGCGGAGCGTAAGAGCCAGGTGCGTACAGTCGATCGTTCCGAGCGAATCCGTACTTATAACTACCCAGAAAACCGCCTCAGCGATCACAGAGTGAATTACAAGGCAAATAACCTCGATGCAGTTCTTAATGGCGAACTCGATGAAGTGGTGCAAGCGCTACTCGATGCCGATAGAGCAGCAAAGCTTTCATCCACGAACTAAAACGCCACCATGGAGCTGACCTTTAAAGAATTCTTGCGAGGCGGAAAAGAACAATTAGCTGCTGCAGGCATTGCCGAAGTAGATGCAGAACATTTGCTGGCACACACTCTCGGAATCTCGCGAATGGACCTACACAATCCTCTGACTGTAGAGAATGCTCTTACAGCTATTGGTGATATGACAATTGTTGAAGAGACATTCTGGAAACTTCTTGACCGTCGCTGCGCACACGAACCATTGCAATACCTCACTGGTGTCGCTTATTTTCGACATCTAGAACTTAAAGTGGGACCAGGTGTCTTAGTTCCGCGTCCAGAGAGCGAACTACTTGTTGAATCGGTACTTACTCATATTGAAAAGTTACAAGGTGCAATAAGTGTCGTAGACCTTGGCTCGGGATCGGGGGCGCTAGCGCTGGCTATAGCAACAGAGGCACCACACACTCATGTGATTGCAGTAGAGAAGAGCGCCGACGCTATTCATTGGTTGAAAGAAAATGTTTCCTTCATTGATGAAAGAGTGCGCATACTTGAAAGTGATGTTGCGACCGCCCTTGAAGGCGTGAAATGTGATGTTGTGATTGCGAATCCGCCCTATGTGCCGGATTCACAGCTTCTTCCACCGGATGTTGCCAATCACGAACCCGCAATTGCCTTATATGGGGGAGTAGACGGTATGAAATCCCCACGACTTTTCATCTCTACCGCCGCTCGATTATTAAAGTCAGGTGGCTTCTTGGCGATTGAGCACCATGAGGATCAGGGCTCAGCAATTGCAGATGTACTCAGCACCGATTTCACAGATATTCTTCTGCATCAGGATTTAACTGGCCGGCCACGTTTTACTACAGCGATGAGGAGATAGCGATGCCACGCATAGACCTCAAGCAAGGTGAACAGAAAAAACATATTGCACGAGCGCTCAAAGAGATCCGTGCCGGTTATGTAATTGTCGCCCCACTCGAACACGGATATGTCTATCTAGCGGATGCATTCTCACCTTTCGCTGTTCGAGCGATGCATGTGCTTCGAGGTGATGAAACCGGAGTTGTGGCACAAGTGCTTGCGCACAGTTTGGATACAGTAAAAGGAATTTCAAGAGCTGTATCACCAGTGACGCAAGATCTATGTAATCAATTTTGGCCCGGTCTCTTGTCTGTTACTTTGAAACCAAGTTCAGTTTTAAATTGGGATCTTGGTGATGATAAAGAATTGGATTTGTTTAATGTGCGTGTTCCAAAAAGTAAATTTGTGCGTGCGCTTCTAAAAGAGTCTGGTCCGCTTGCCGTGGCAAGTGCTGCACCTGCTGGAGATTCTCCGATGCTCACAATCAATCGAGCTCAGGTAAAAGACTGGAACGTGGCGGTGGTCTTTGATAACGGAGCCCTCAAATCTGGGCCACGTTCGACAATTATTGAAGCCGACGAGCTGACTGTACGCGTGGTTCGAGAAGGCGCGATTTCACTGGCTGAGATGAAAAAGATCGCGCCGGCAATATTGAAGCAGTAAAGAAAAATTGGCTCAGAACTATTAGGCTGGGTGCATGTCCGAAACTTTCTATGGCCCTGATTTCAATCTTCTACAAGAGCAAGATCCAGATATCGCAGCGGTGCTCTTATCTGAACTTCGTCGCCAGCAGACAAATCTTCAACTGATTGCGTCAGAGAATTTCACTTCGCGCGCAGTTCTCGCAGCGTTAGGTTCGACTCTCTCGAACAAGTATGCCGAGGGATACCCTGGCAAGCGTTATTACGGTGGCTGCGAAGAGGTAGATAAGGCCGAGACAATTGCTATTGATCGCGCAAAGGCGCTTTTCGGCGCCGAACATGCCAATGTCCAACCGCACTCAGGTGCAAGTGCAAATGTTGCTGTGTATCAAGCTTTTACTAAGCCAGGGGATACCGTTCTTGCGATGTCACTTCCGCACGGAGGTCATCTCACTCATGGCTCGAAGGTCAACTTCTCCGGCAAGTGGTTCAACATAGTTTCATACGGGGTCCGTCAAGATAACGAGCTCATTGATTACGATGAACTTCGCGATCTTGCAATCGCGAATAAACCAAAGATGATTTGCTCTGGCGCAACTGCATACCCATCTCTCATCGATTTCGAAAAAGTACGGGCAATCTGTGATGAGGTTGGGGCCATCATGTGGGTTGATGCAGCACACTTCATCGGATTGGTTGCGGGCAAAGCGATTCCATCTCCGATTCCATATGCAGATGTTGTTTCATTCACCACTCATAAAGTTTTACGTGGTCCACGTGGCGGAATGATCTTGTCTAAATCCGAACATGCACCGGCGATTGATAAGGCAGTCTTTCCTGGAATGCAAGGTGGACCAATCATGTCTGCGGTAGCGGGCAAGGCAATCGCGCTTGCAGAGTGCGCTACACCTGCATATCAAAAGTATGCAAAAGA
>WLME01000112.1 GCA_009700365.1 Actinomycetota bacterium
CCTGTCAATATGGCTATTGGAAAAATTTTCTGGAAAAAATTTCCAGTTTCTATTCTTATTGGGCCGTTATCGGACTAACCTCCCTGACCATGGGGAAGAATCGAATCACGATTCACGATGTCGCAGCTAAAGCTGGGGTCGCAATTTCCAGCGTCTCAAGAGTTCTCTCTGGACATCTTGATGTTTCCGACAAGATGCGCGCCAAAGTTGAAGCCGCAGTTGCCGAACTTGGCTACGAACCAGATCACTTAGCCCAATCTCTACGTAAAGGCGCAACAAACACAATCGGATTCATGATCCGAGATATCACCAATCCCCTCTTCTCAATTGTTGCGCAAAGTGCTGAACATGAATTGCGAAAAGCTGGATACTCGATGATTTTGATTAATTCGCACGGAGATTTAGATGCAGAGAAAGAGAACTTTGCGCTCTTCAAAAGACGTCGAATCGATGGGGTCATCGCATCACTTGTTTCAGAAGATTCTCCCTACGTGCGAAATACCATCAAGGAACTGGGAGCCCCCGTCGTGCTTCTCGACCGCGAAGTAACAGGATTAAATGCCAGCGCAGTCATCTGTGACCATGCGCAAGGTGTAAAGAATGCAACTACAGATTTAATCAAAAACGGACATAAGAAGATTGCCTTTGTTTCGGGTCGTAAGGATGTATTCATTTCTCGCAATCGGATCAAAGGTTTTGAGGAAGCCATGGCTGACGCCAAGGTAAAAATTAATGAGAACCTCATCCGCCTAGGTAAATTTGGCGAAGAATTTGCATACGAGCAAACTAAAGATTTGTTCTCGAGCAAGAACAAGCCAACTGCACTGATTACCGGTGGAATCGGTGCATCAACTGGTGCGCTACGGGCCCTAAAAGAGCTAAAGATTAAACCTGGCAAAGATGTGGCATTTGTCGCGCTCGATGAATGGCCGATGTTTGACGTTCTCACTTCCGATTTATCTTCGGTTTATCGCGATCCTGAAGAGATGGGGCGTCAATCCGCACGCTTAATACTCGACCTGATTGCAGATAAAGCCCCATCGCAAGCTGTTGTTCCTACAACATACCGACCACGTTCGAGTAGTAAGGCTTTATCTCATGCATGATTCCAAAGTTGGAGATTCAATTCTCAACAGCCTCGTGCGCTCTTCAATTTCATTTAATGAAGATCGACTAGAAACTCTCTTCCAAGATTTTGTTGCATGCGCAGTATTAGGCGATAAGCACTATGGCGCAAAAGTGCCCGCTCTTTCAACAGGCATTACTGAAAGAGCGGTGACATTGGGACTTTATGCAAGCGCTCTTGATATGGATGACGTTGATTGGAAAGTACTTACGCATCCAGGTTCAATTATCTGGGCCACTGCAATCTCTATCGGTATTGAGAAAAACCTTTCGTTAAAAGAAGTTTTCAACGCCGCCGCTTACGGTTATCGAACCGGTGCAACAATTGCACATTTCTTTGGACCCACACATCGATCGAGATGGCACGTAACGTCGACAAGTGGTGCATTCGCTGCAACATCTGCAGCTGCGATTGCACTTGGGCTAACCGAGCAGCAACACTTAGATGCTCTTCATATCTGTGCGATGAATATCGGCGGATCTCCTCAAGCAGGTTTTGAGCGAAAAGGGGCGCCTCAAACAAATCGAGCGGCAGCGATTTCCCTAGGAATCACAAGTGCTCATGCCGCGCTAGTTGGTGCACCACTTGTTGAAAATATATGGGATGGCCCACGTGGTCTCTTTGAAATGTTTAGCGTCGAAGCACAATCTTCAGAGATTCTCAACGGTATCGATACCGCCGAACTTCGATTAATCGACACCAACGGCTTTGCACATTCAGCTGTAACGGCTGCATGGAAATTGACTTCAGCTATTTCTGAAAATGTTGATTCAATCACCGTCTTTCTTCCTTCCTCGGTTGCAGCAATTTTGGATGCATCTCGTGGTGGTTCTTGGTGGAATTCGGCATTTGCCATTGCAGCCCTTTGGGAATCAAAGGATCCATGTAATCTGCAAAGCGCAGCCCAATTTCTAGCGATAACTACGCTGGAATTTGAAGATATGCCGATAGGTGCGGGAAAAGTGCGCGTTGTAACTTCTAGTGGCGCGCATGAAGAATATGTCGAGCGCGCACCAGAAGAAGTAAGTTGGCGCGAGATTAAATGGGGTAAAGCGGGAATCGTTAGCGCCGAAGATTCCTATCGACGATGCTCGAGCTTTCCGCTCTCAGCGCTTCGATAAGCAATATCTAAAGCCTCGACAGAGCGAGCACCAAGTTCACCAGGTGAATAGTTCGTAAACTTTTGGCCTTTACCAGCAGCTACTAGTGCATCGATTGGTCCCTGACAGTTGTAAAAACCAGCGTCATCATCTAGATCCAATTTAATATTTTCGCCTTTGTAATACAACCACACCGCTGCGCGCTCTAGATCCAATAGCAATTGACCATCAGAACCAATCGCTCTCAATTCAAGTGCGTGGTAAGCCTTGTGCGCAATTGCGTGCGCAGAGCCTCCAGATACTGAACCAATTGCTCCTCCATCAAAGCGATAGCTAATTGCATCATGCATTTCAACGGGAGCGTTCATGGGAGCAGACATGAGTGCAAAGCCAGATTCAGCGCGAGCACCGGTTAACCACAACCCCATACCGAGTGCGTGGCTCAACTGAGCTTGGCCATATCCACCACCGGAAAGTTTTGGATCTGTCCACGTCTTCTGCTCTGGCAACGACTCAGGGGTTGCATCGGGGTATGCGCCTGTATTTGAGAGAAGTTCGCGAGTTGCCGATGACATATGAATAGTCAGATGTTCGAGATCTCCGATTCCATATTTCTCCATCAAAGTTTTTGCTTCCTGCATCATTGGCAGATAATTCCAACCGAAGGCAATTATCAATTCTTTTCCAACCCGCTTTGCTGTGGCATCAATATCCCACGCATCGTGTGGATCAATAGTTACAGGCTTTTCACACATAACATGTGCGCCCGCTTCTAGGGCCGCTTTTGCGTGTTCGTGGTGAAGACCAGTTGGACTACCGATAACGCAAATGTCTACACCTGCCTCTAAAACATCACGATAATCCTCAGAGGCGACCTGGAATCCATAACGGTCTGCAATCTTCTTGAGGATTTCGGGGCCTTTACGTGAAATCCCAACAAATTCGAGGTCATCATGCTTTGCAAGACTTGGAAGGTGGGAAGCGATTGCCCAGCTTCCAGCACCGATAACGCCAACACGAATTTTTGCCATAATTTTTATATCTTTCCCTTGGACTGCGGATAAGTATCCAATATTCTTGCTAAAGGTCAAGAGTTAAGAGAGGTACATCCATGGAGAGAGTCTGTTTCACCTTTGATATCTACGATGGCAAAGTCGCCGAATACGAGAAGCGCCACGACGAGATCTGGCCAGAATTAGTAGAAGCGCTCAAAGAATGTGGCTTTACAAATTACACAATCTTTCGCCGCGGATTAACTGCCGTCGGATACCTAGAAGCCGTTCCTAACAAAGCAACCGCTTTTGAAAAACTCTCGAAGTATGAAGTGAACGGAAAATGGGCTAAGTGGTTTGAGGACATCATTGTTAACTTGGCAGACAGCCAAGGAAACTTGATTGAACTTAAAGAAATTTGGCATCTCGCAGAATAATTCTTATCTGTTTGCATTAGAGAACCAAGTAATACAAAAAGCTTGAGGTGCTTCACTAATCGGCGGAGACGAGGAGATTTGAACTCCTGAAGGGTTTAACCCCTTACCTCGTTAGCAGTGAGGCGCACTCGACCGGGCTATGCGACGTCTCCTCGTGCGAACACAGTTTACATGCCTTTAAGGGTCTCTAATAACCCCTTGTTTTGTCTTATTCCTGGGCAAAAATAGGGCAAAAAATCCGCGCGCAGGTAGTTTAAGTCAGCAATTGGTGCGC
>WLME01000113.1 GCA_009700365.1 Actinomycetota bacterium
AAGTTGTGAGTAGTAGGCATTGATCTGACGAGCGCGTTTAGCAGCATAGAGAACAAGGCTGTACTTCGAACCAGCTTTATCGAGAAGTTCGTCGATAGGCGGGTTAGTAATGCCATCCATATGTGCAGTCATGTGAGCTCCCTTTAGACAGACGCCAATTCTATCAGGCTTGCCACTACCTTCTCGACCTCTTCATTTATCAGCACTTTATCGAAGAATGAGGCAGCCGCCATCTCTTCTTGGGCCAGCGATAAGCGGGCAGCCCGTCTTTCGGGGCTATCAGTACCCCGACCTTCCAGCCTTGAGACTAGTTCTTCCCATGTTGGTGGTTCAAGGAATATAAGGATCGCATCTGGCATTTTTTCCTTTACCTGACGGGCACCAGAAATCTCTATCTCTAAGAGAACGCTTTCACCAGCATCGAGTGCATCTTCAACGGCTCGTCGAGGAGTTCCATATCTATTACCAGCGAATTCAGCCCATTCCAAAAATTCATTGCGCGCGACTGCCTCTTCGAATTCCTCTGGAGAAAGGAAATGGTAATCAATTCCTTCAACTTCATTGAATCGAGGCTTGCGAGTAGTTGCTGACACACTCACATGAAGCGCTGAAGAAGATCTCAGAGCCTTAGCAACTGTGCTCTTGCCAACTCCCCCGGGCCCTGAGAGCACCAGTAACTTTCCACGTTGAGTTGCCTTTGGAATAGTGAACTCCTTAGTAAGCGCTTCTATTTGATGTCGACCAAGTCCCATGATTCTACGCGTTAAAGATATTTGAAGTCTCTCAAGAATTGCCTTGGCACGTATTTTTCCCACACCGGGTATCGATTCAACAAGTTCTAGCACTCTCATCTTCGCAATCACTTCATCCTCCGACGACAGTCGAATAACATCGGCGATAGAGAGTTCTTGATTCTTCACCCTCAATTTGAGAGATGCTCGGGCTTTTCTAGATTCTTTCGCCTTTGCGAGAGCGCGAGCTCTCTGTTCGGGTGTGAGAAATGGAGGCGCTCCCATGTCTATAAATTACTGCAAAATTTCGTCAGCTAAAGAGCGAGCTCGGGCCTTCATCGCGTCCAGACCTTGAGCCCACTGTGAGGTAATAGGTCGACCAATAACAACGAAAGATGCACCGGCTTCAATCGCATCACGCGGAGTCATTGTCCGAACCTGATCATCTGAGCCAACATCTGATAGAGGTCTCACTCCAGGTGTGATGATGTGAGGAATTGGACCAACAGCGCTTCGGATGGCAGAGATTTCAAGAGGTGAACAGACAATTGCTCTTGCCCCCGCCTTAACCGACATGACAGCTAACGCAACCGCGCTCTCCAAAGCAGGGTTTGCGAAACCAATCTCGAAAATATCCTGCTCCGATAGAGAGGTCAGAATCGTGACAGCTGTAATGTCGATATCTGGAACAGCCTCGGCCGCTGCTGAAACCATTGCAGATCCACCGGAGGCATGCACTGTGAGAAATCTTGGTTGAAGGCTGGCGATCGCAAGTGATGCACCTCGTACAGTGTGTGGAATATCGTGGAGTTTGAGATCAAGGAATATCTCTGCATCGGTCTCATTTTTGATCGCACGAACACCCTCTGCTCCAAAAGAGAGAAAGAATTCGAGACCGAGTTTATAAACGCTCACAGAATCCTGAGTGGCGAAGACCCATTTCTTTGCAATCTCCAAATCAGGCGTATCCACGGCCAAAACAATCGGTGCCTTCATGCGCTCTCTTCTCTACACATCTCTATGTGCAAAGCCAACAGCCTGTTGCATTGTCGTGAACCCACGAGCGGCTAACAAATCACGCAGTTCATTTTGAATCTTGATAAGCGCAGTTGGGTTACCAAAACTTGCAGTACCTACCGAGACACCAGATGCGCCCGCAAGGATGAGTTCGAGCGCGTCACGACCGGAGGAAACCCCACCCATTCCAAGGATTGGAACTTTAGGAAGTGCGGCATGAACCTGATAAATCGCACGCACTGCGACAGGACGAATTGCGGGCCCAGATAAGCCACCAGTCTTCCCGCCCAAGTGCGGACGCATACTGTCGATATTAATCACCATTCCAAGCACAGTGTTTATTAGGGCCAGCGCATCAGCTCCAGCCTCAACTACGCCGCGTGCAATCGCTGGCAGATCCGTTACATCAGGTGAAAGTTTCGCAATGATTGGTAGGTCGCCACCAATAGTCTTTCGAACTCCATCGATGACACGACGAGATGCATCAGGATCGCATGCAAATACCATTCCGCGATTTTCAACATTGGGGCAAGAGATATTTACTTCAACTGCACTAATTCCGGATACGGAACGAAGTTTGCGCGCCAAAGTTGAATACTCTTCGACGGTTTCCCCTGCGATAGAAACAATAACGCGAGCCTTCTGCTCTAATAACCACGGAACATCCTTTGCAAGAAAGGCATCTATTCCAGGACCTTGCAGGCCAATAGAGTTGAGCATCCCCGATGGAGTTTCAGCCATGCGCGGAGTTGGACGACCATGACGAGGTTTATTCATCACGGATTTAGTTACTACTGCACCAATATCATTCAATGGAAAAAATTGCGCCAACTCTCGACCGCTGCTTGCGCATCCGCTAGCTGTAAAAATGGGAGTTGGGAACCACGCATTTCCCAATGTTGTAGAGAGATCCACAGGAAGAGTCACTGGTGGGCCTCAGGGATTTTTCCAACCAAATCCCAGCGAACTTTCTCGCCTTCCATAACGGGTCCATCGATGCATGATCTGAGCATGGAAGTACTTCCGTCTTCGTTTGAGACAGGCAAGACACATGTCATACAAATACCGATGCCACATGCCATCGATTCTTCAACTGCGCATTGATGAATGACATCAAGATCTGAGACAAGCTCAGTGATTGCAGCCAACATTCCCATAGGACCGCACGAATAGATGATGTCTATCTCTCTATTCTCGATTATTTCCAAAAGAGACTCCGTTACCCGCCCGGTCTCCCCCATCGAACCATCCTCGGTATAAATCTTGAGAGAGTTAACAGATCTCTTCCCCTCTAAGGGTGCATAAATCTTCGACCCGATACTTGCGCCGAGCAACATATCAACTTTGCATCCACGAGATTTCAATACATCTGCCAATCCGAAGAGCGGCGCTGAACCGTATCCGCCTCCAATCAAAAGCGCATTGACGGATTCAGTAGGAATTCCAAAGGCAGTACCGAGTGGTGCGACGATGTCGATCTCAGTTCCTTCTGGTTGCGCACATAACCATTTACTTCCTGAACCATGAGGCGCGACGATAAGTTCCATGGTTCCACCGTATTGAGAACTATCTGAAACTCGTGAAATCGCGAATGCACGACGCAGAACCATCTTTGAGGATTCGCCACCGACTGAAATCGCAACAAAGTTTCCAGGTCTGCAATTTTTTACGATTTCTCCCACATGAAGAAGTATCTGGTGATACGCGCCCACACGCTTGTTCCCAACAACAGTAACAATCTGCTGTTGGGCGCTACGGTTTATTGTCGCCATTACCGAGATAACCAATCTTGAATCGGAGCCACAGACAGGTCTCCTGCTTGCAGAGACTTTATACCTTCGACAGCAGCGCTGAAGCCTGCGGTGGTTGTGATGATTGGAATCGAACGCTGTACCGCCGCTGTTCGAATAGCCCACCCATCGGCGCGGGTGCCGCGACCTACAGGCGTGTTGATAACGAGATCAATTACGCCGTTATTGAGCATTTCGACAATGGTCTTCTCACCCAAAGGCCCGGTACCTTGCGAATTCTTTCTCACTGTCACTGTTTCAACGCCATGTTGAGCTAAGAAGGTTGCAGTTCCATCCGTTGCCAAAACTTTGAAACCTAGTTGGACTAAACCTTGAGCGGGTTTGATACCAGAACTCTTATCCTTATCTGCAAGTGG
>WLME01000114.1 GCA_009700365.1 Actinomycetota bacterium
GTAACAAAGGTAAATGACCCACGATTCTCTGCGGAGGAGGTGGATGCCTCTGATGTGAACGATATTCGCGCTCTCATTCGTAAAGCAGCTCCCGATATTGTCGTGAACGCGGTAGATCCGCGTTTCGTAATGCCTATCTTCCTAGCCTGTGAAGAAGAAAAAGTTAATTACATGGATATGGCGATGTCACTATCAAAGCCTCATCCTGAAGATCCATTTAATAAGCCGGGAATTAAGTTAGGTGATGAGCAATTTGCCCGCGCGGAAAATTGGATGAAGAATGGCAACTACGCAGTTGTCGGCATGGGAATTGAACCTGGAATGAGCGATATCTTCGCGCGGTATGCCGAAGATGAACTTTTCTCTCGTATCGATTACTTGGCAGTTATGGATGGATCAAATCTGACTGTCGATGGTTACGACTTTGCGCCATCATTTTCAATTTGGACGACAATTGAAGAATGTTTGAATCCGCCACTGATTTGGGATGCAGATCGAGGTTGGTATACGACCGAGCCTTTTAGCGAACTCGAAACATTCGATTTTCCTGATGGAATCGGGCCTGTCGAGTGCGTGAATGTCGAACATGAGGAAGCAGTTCTGATTCCGATGAAGGTGAAGGCAAAGGAAGTTCGCTTCAAATATGGACTTGGTGCTCAATTTATTGAGACTCTTAAGACAATTCATACTCTTGGAATGGATAAGAAGGAGAAGGTAAAGGTAGGAAACGTTGAGATTTCTCCACGTGACTTACTTGCCTCAATTTTGCCGGATCCAGCAACTATTGGAAATCTGATGCATGGAAAAACATGCGCAGGTACTTTGGTAAGAGGTTTAGATAAAGCAGGAAAACCTAAGTCCGTTTATATCTATAACGTTGTCGATAACGAATGGTCTATGAAGAACTATGGCAATCAGGCAGTCGTGTGGCAGACAGCAATCAACCCATTAATCGCTATGGAACTTATTGCCAATGGCACCTGGAAACCTGCGGGAGTAAGTGGTCCTGAATGGTTCCCAGCGCAACCCTTCCTTGCTTTAATTGAGGAGTACGGCTCTTCTTGGCATATTCGCGAAGAGAGCACCGAGGGGATAACTATTTAAATGACACGCGAGTTCGATGTCGTCGTAATCGGATCAGGATTTGGTGGTTCGGTTGCGGCGCTTCGACTGCGTGAAAAAGGTTACTCGGTTGCAGTTCTTGAAGCTGGTCGCCGATTTGAAGATAAAGATTTTCCTAAGACATCGTGGAGATTGCGTAAATTTCTCTTTGCTCCAGCACTTGGGTTTTATGGAATTCAACGGATTCATGCACTCCCCGATGTCTTAATTCTCTGCGGTGCAGGTGTCGGTGGTGGCTCACTTGTTTATGCAAACACTTTGTACCAGCCCGGCGATAAATACTTTGATGATCCTCAGTGGAAATCAATCACTGATTGGAAGTCAGAGCTCACGCCTTTCTATGATCTTGCTCGCCGGATGTTAGGTGTTGAACTCAATCCATATTTCTCGCCGAGCGATCAAGCTATGAAAGAAGTAGCCGAGCAAATGGGAGTCGGCCATACATTTACCTTGGCGCCACTCGGTATCCACTTTGGTAAAGGGGAAGGCGTAGAGAGTGCAGATCCATACTTTGGCGGAGTAGGTCCTGCGCGATCAGGATGCACGAATTGTGGAAGTTGCATGACTGGTTGCCGTAATAACGCAAAGAACACTCTGCCAAAGAATTACCTGGGACTTGCTGAAAGTGCCGGGGCAAAGGTATTTCCGCTTACGACCGTGACTGGCTTGGCAAAGATGAACGATGGCAGATGGAAGGTAACGACTAAAAAGACAGATGATCCTTTTGGTTCAAGTGGTGGAGTATTTATCGCAACTGATGTTGTTATGGCAGCCGGTACCTATAACACCCAAAAGTTGATGCATAAATTTAAAGCCAAGTCTCTGCCGCAAATCTCTGATTTTCTTGGGTTGCTCTCTCGCACAAATAGCGAAGCCTTAACAGGTGCAATTATGCCAACAACAGAAATTGATTTCAGTCGCGGAGCCGCGATTACATCTTCTTTCTATCCATCTCCTGATACTCACGTAGAACCAGTTCGCTATGGCAAAGGTAGTAACTCGATGGGTTTATTGCAGACTCTACTTACCGACGGATGGACATCCAAAGAGCGCCGAAGCCACTGGGTAAAACAATTCATCGCAAAACCATCTTTGGTCGCAACTATTTTGAATGTGCGAAAGTGGAGTGAGCGAACTGTTATTGCCCTTGTGATGCAGAATGTTGATTCAAGTATTAAGGTCTTTAGAAAACGGGGTTTATTCGGATACAAACTCTCATCCCTGAATGATTCTGAGCACCCAAATGCCACATACATCCCGGCTGCGAATGAAACTGTAAAGCTCATTGCTGAAAATTATGGTGGGATTGCAGGAGGAACAGTTGGTGACTTAATCGGAGCACCTTTCACGGCGCACTTCGTTGGAGGCTGTGTCATTGGTTCTGATGAAAATAATGGCGTGATTGATCCTTATCATCGCGTCTATAACTATCCGACGTTGCACATCGTCGATGGTTCGACAATCACCGCAAATCTTGGAGTAAACCCATCTCTGACCATTACAGCGCAAGCCGAGCGTGCATTCGCAATGTGGCCAAACAAAGGTGAGAGTGACCCAAGACCCGCACAGGGCAATGCTTATAGAAGAATCTCCCCAGTAGCTCCTATCGCACCAGTTGTCCCCCGCGGCGCAATAGGCGAATTACGAATAGTCGAGGTGAAGTAATGGCTCAATGGGCCCTTGTAACAGGTGCAACAGCAGGTATCGGTGAGAGTTTTTCTCGACTTCTTGCATCGCACGGTTTCAACGTCGCACTCGTTGCACGTGATGAAGCTCGACTACATCAACGAGCAGCCGGACTGCGTGAAAAGTACGGGGTACAGACTTTTGTCCTTCCTGCAGATCTTTCGACTACTGAGGGATGCCGCACAGTCGAGGATTACATCAGTACCTATGAAATTGAAGTCCTGATTAACAATGCTGGTTTTGGAATTAATAAAGCTTTCAGCGCAAGCCGACTAGATGCCGAGCAAGAGATGTTCGATGTATTAGTGCGAACACCTATGCGCCTTATGCACACCATCATCCCTGGAATGAAAGAGCGCAAATCTGGAATCATTATCAATAACTCATCCGTTGCAAGCTTTATCGCAGGTGGTACCTATAGCGCTGCCAAGTCATATATGACGGTGCTCTCTGAATCCATGAATACCGAACTTGCAAGCAGTGGAGTAAAAGTTTCAGCGCTCTGCCCTGGATTTACTCGCACAGAATTTCACGAGCGAGGTCGTATGAAGATGGGCGGGCTGCCAAACTTTATGTGGCTAAATGCAGATAAGTTAGTTGCTCAATCGTGGAAAGATGCCTTGGCAAATAAGCCTGTGAGCATTCCTGGCTGGCAATACAAACTTCTTGTGGGAGTGATTTCAACTATTCCAAGAAAATTTGTACGCCAGATCGGAATGAATGTTCGTAAGAAGCAGCGTTAGTTAGCGGCCACGGCGGCTATTGCCACCACGGTATCCACCAGACTTACCTGCACCTGTTCCACTGCGACGTGATCCGCCACCTGAACGTGAACCACCTGGGCTCTTTCGCTCCATTACTGGCGGGATGTATGGAACACCTGATGGCTCTTGAGCACCGGTGATCACCATGAGCTTCTCATCGAGAGGGCGCACATCGTGGAACTTCGGTGTCACACCTGCACGACCGAGAAGACCAGATACTGCGCGCTGATTCTTTGATGATGACAAGGTAACAAC
>WLME01000115.1 GCA_009700365.1 Actinomycetota bacterium
CCATTTACGTAACAAACTATACGAACTACCTTGACGATTGAATCTACGGGAGCAACGAGTTCTACTGCGGAGAGCGCGTTAAGTGCACAAATCTTTGCGAGTTCGTATGCTTCTTCAACTGAAATATCTGCGCCAACTTTTCCAGTCTTCGCAATAGCGCCATCAACCATGGGAAGCTGACCGGCGGTAAAAACAATATTTCCAGTACGAACTGCAGGGACATATGCAGCTAGTGGCTTGGATGAAACCGGAAGTACTAAGCCCTTTTCAGCGAGCTTTGCGCGGACATCAACTGACATTACTTAACCTCACGCTTCATGTAAGCAACGAGTTGTTCGCCACCTGGTGCTGGAATAACTGTGACGAGTTCCCATCCATCTGAACCCCAAGTATCGAGAATCTGTTTAGTTGCATGTGAAAGTAATGGGACTGTTGCATATTCAAATTTCATTAGTTGCCTCCGGCAAGTGCTGCTTTGACGAGAGATGAAACAAGTGATCCATCTGCCTTTCCTGCAATCTGCGGCTTGATTGCGCCCATGACCTTGCCCATGTCAGCAGGTCCGGATGCGCCCGTTGACGCAACGGCTGCAGCAATTAACTGCTTAATATCATCTTCAGAAAGTTGTGCAGGAAGGTATTGAGCGATTACTTCGCCTTCAGCCTTCTCTTCTGCTGCCTTATCTGTGCGTCCTGCCTTTGCAAATTCTTCTGCCGCTTCGCGGCGCTTCTTTGCTTCTCGAGAGAGCACGGTAATGATCTCGTCATCAGTTAGTACACGCGCCTCTTTACCTGAAACCTCTTCATTAGTGATTGCAGTCAGAACCATGCGAATGGTGCCTGAAACAACTTTGTTGCTGCTGCGAATTGCTTCGGTGAGGTCACTCTTTAAAGTCTCTTTGATTGACATGTGCTCATCTTCTCACAGCCCTGTATCTTGTTGCACATGAGTTATGTGCTCCGCGAGGCCGAAATGCCTATCTTGCCTGCAGGTCACGACGATATTCGCGTCCTGCACTTCTCGGATCTGCACTTAACCCCTGCACGCAAGAAAGAGATTGCAGATATCAAGACATTTATTTCACTGAAGCCCGATCTCGTTATTAGCACTGGCGATTTTCTCGCTGATAAAAAAGCGGTGCCAGTGGTTCTTGCGGCACTCGATGAGCTTCTCAATTTGCCTGGGCTATTTGTCTTCGGCTCTAACGATTACTACGAACCGGTTCCAAAGAATCCTTTGAAGTACTTGCTGCCAAATCACGGTAAGCGAGTTCATGGTCCTGAGCTTCCATGGAAATTACTCGACGCCGGTCTTCAAGCACGAGGATGGAAGAACATAAATACTTCCCGTGCGACTTTAACTATTAAGAAGACAAAGATAGAAGCGCGTGGAACGGATGACGCCCACCTAGAACTTGATGATTATTCAACTGTTGCCGGAGATCCAGGCGATTGCGATGTCGCAATTGGTGTAACACATGCTCCATATATGCGAATCATCGAAGGAATGACGAAAGATAATCTAGATGCAATTTTTGCCGGGCATACACATGGTGGGCAAGTCCGACTTCCATGGCCTGGTGGCTCAAAGGCGCTCACAACAAATTGCGATCTACCTAATTGGCGTGCACGAGGGCTAACAGTTGTTAAGGCCGAACCGTTGTTACATGTGTCGGCCGGAATGGGAACCGGGCCATTCTCGCGAATCAGAGTTGCAAGTCCACCGGAAGTTTCGCTGGTGACACTTACTGCAGCTTTTTAGACTACTTCTTTAAAGCCTCGATATCTGCATCGACCATAAGTTCTGCAAGTTCTTTCCAGTGAGTTGTGGCTTTCCACTTAAGAATCTGCGTTGCCTTGGTGGGATCACCAATGAGCGCTTCTACTTCTGTTGGGCGAATGTATTTTTCATCGGTCTCAACATGGTCATTCCAATTGAGCCCCGCATGTGCAAACGCTGCTTCAGCAAAGTCTTTTACCGTGGCTCCAACGCCAGTAGCAACTACGTAATCTGATGGCTTATCTTGCTGAAGCATCAACCACATAGATTCAACGTACTCTTTTGCATAACCCCAGTCGCGTACTGCATCTAAGTTTCCAAGGAACAACTTCTGCTGCTTTCCAGCTTTAATTGCAGCAACTGCACGAGTAATTTTACGTGTTACGAAAGTTTCTCCACGTCGTGGTGATTCGTGGTTGAAGAGAATGCCGTTTGTGGCATGCATTCCATATCCATCACGATAATTGACGGTTGACCAATAGGCCATCAACTTAGCTGCTGCATATGGCGACTGCGGGCGAAAAATAGAAGTTTCATTCTGCGGTGGCGGAGTTGAACCAAAGAGTTCAGATGTTGAAGCCTGATAGAAACGCACATCAAGATCTGCCGAACGAATCGCTTCAAGGAGACCGACCACACCAGCTGCATCAACTTGCGCGGTGTACTGAGGCATCGTGAATGAAACTTGTACGTGTGACTGCGCCCCTAAGTTATAAACCTCTGTAGGTTTAATTTCTCGCACAAGATTTGCAAGACCGACACCATCGATGAGATCGCCGTAATGCAAGAAAAGTTGTGGGTTCTTGTCATGGGGATCTTGGTAAATATGATCTATTCGTGAAGTGTTAAAAGTTGATGAGCGTCGGATGAGTCCATGCACTTCATAACCTTTTGCGAGTAAAAACTCTGCAAGGTAAGAGCCATCTTGACCGGTGATTCCGGTTATAAATGCGACTTTTCTGCTCATTGTCTGGCTACTCCCTTTGACGATGCATCTTTATACCAAGCGATAGTTGATGCAATTCCATCGCGCAGAGAAATCTTCGGTGCCCAACCTAGCGATTTAACCTTCGAAACATCAAGAACCTTACGTGGAGTCCCATCTGGTTTAGAGGAATCCCAAGAGATTTCTCCTTTAAAGCCAGCTAATTCGGCCACAATCTCAGCAAGTTCTTTGATGGTGAGGTCTTCACCGGTTCCGATATTTATGTGATCAGGTGAGTCGTAATGTGAACCTAGATGCACGACGGCAGCGGCAAGATCATCGACATGTAGGAATTCACGCTTTGGCGAACCTGTCCCCCACAAGGTTTCGCTTGCAACTTGATTGTGAGCGGCTTCAACAAATCGACGAATAAAAGCAGGAAGTACGTGCGATCCTTGAAGTTCAAAATTATCAAATGGCCCATAAAGATTTGTGGGCATGAGAGAAATCCAAGACCGGCCATACTCTTTTCGAAACGACTTAATAAGTTCGATTCCTGCAATCTTTGCGATTGCATATGCTGAGTTAGTTTCTTCGAGAGGCCCTGTGAGTAAATACTCTTCTTTAATTGGCTGTGCGCAATCGCGAGGATAGATGCAGCTTGAACCAAGGAAGATATATTTTTCAACATCCGCTGCATGAGCTGCTTCCATAAGATTACTTTGGATGCGGACATTGTTGGAGAGAAATTCAACTGGGAATGCGTTGTTGGCACCAATTCCGCCAACTTTTGCCGCTGCGTCGACAACAAGTGAAGGTTTGGTTTTCTTAAGAAACGCAACTGTTGCATCCCGATCAAGAAGATCTACGACTGAGCGATTAACAGCAATAACATCTGCGCCGGTTGCCTTATAGGCGCGCACGATTGCAGAACCTGCAAGTCCAGTACCACCCGCGACAACAATTGTCATGGGGTCAGTCTAGTTCTGCTTAAGGCGTGAATTTACTTTTGGGTGAATTCAGCTGCGACGAGTTCGGCAATTTGCGCAGTATTTAACGCTGCACCTTTGCGAAGGTTATCGCCGCAGACAAAGAGGTCAATCG
>WLME01000116.1 GCA_009700365.1 Actinomycetota bacterium
AAAAACTCCACTCGTGTTAACAATTGAACAGGGTCCGACTCCCCCACCGGCACCTACCAAGAAACCAGTTATCAAACCGGCAAAAGATGGCTGTAAGAATCAGATCAAGAATTAACGAGCTCGAGTAAAGATTCTTCTTCTTTTTCGACAAGAGATTCAAAAGATTTTATTGAAGCAGTGCGCTCTTTTGCACCCCATCCCAGCTCGGCGCCGATAATTTTGGCGACTTCATGCGCTACCTCTGAACCACTGTAGAAATCTTCAAATGAAATTCGGGTGCGGCGAAGAAGCACGTCTTCCACAGAAAGCGCCCCCTCATGAGTCACCGCATGAAGAATTTCCGCCTTTATATAGGGAAGGTCTGGAATAAGGCGCTGCGCCATCGACTTGTCTGCACTGATAATCTCGAGAATTTCTTCAATAAGCGATCCATAACGATCTAATAGATGCGTCACTGTAGCTTCTGGGATTGAATATGTCTCTGCAATCTTTGGAACCTGTTGCACTAAAGCAAAATATCCATCTGCACCGATGAGAGGTAATTTATCTGTGACAGATTCGCTCACTAATCTGCGTAAATCAAGTACCGCAAGATCAACTGCATCCTTGGCCATTACTCGATAGGTCGTGTACTTGCCTCCTGCCAAACTTACAAAACCTGGAGCAGGGCGAGCCACGGTATGTTCACGAGAAAGTTTGGTCGTTGCAGATCCGGTTTTGTTTGCAACAAGGGGGCGCAGTCCAGCAAAAACTCCGAGGATGTCTTCAGCCTTTAATTGGGGATCTAGTACGCGATTTGCTTGATCCAATATGTATTGGACATCTTCTTTAGTCGCTAGCGGTTTCGCCCGATCACCGTCGTAAGGAGTATCCGTCGTGCCCACAATCCACTTATTTCCCCAAGGAATTAGAAACAGGACTGAGACGGGAGTCTTGAGGATGATTCCATCCTTGGGGTGGATGGCATCTCCAGGAACAACGATATGAACCCCTTTGGACATGGCAACTGAATATCCAGCAGTCAGACCAAATTTGGCATGGAGTTCATCACTCCAGACTCCAGCACACATGATTGTGGACTTTGCAGAAATATTGATTTTCTTATTTGTCACCGTATCAATTGCAATAGCGCCAACAATTTTCTTGCCACTGCGAATGAGATCTTCAACGCGAACGCCAGTAGCCATCACCGCTCCGTGTCGAGCAGCAGTACGGGCAATCATCATCGTGTGACGTGCATCGTCTACTTGGGCATCAAAGTAACGAATTGCCCCAGTGATAATGTCTTGACGAAGCGATGGCGAAATCTGACCTATGGTCTTTCCCGTTAGGTGCTTATGAGATGGAAGCGCACGCTTCATACCGCGCAAGGCATCATAAAGCGCCAAACCTGCACCTACATAGGTGCGCTCTTTTACTTTTTCGGTGAGTGGGTAAAGAAAGCTCACTGGCTTTACCAAGTGCGGACATTGCGTAGAAACCATGAGTTCGCGTTCACGCAACGCTTCGCGTACCAATTTAAAATCGTATTGCTCCAAATATCGGAGACCACCATGTATCAATTTGCTCGAGCGACTAGAAGTGCCTGCTGCGTAATCTTGCGCTTCGACTAGTGCAACCTTGAGACCTCGAGTGACTGCATCAAGTGCTGCGCCGACGCCATTTACTCCGCCACCAATGATCAGAACATCAAATTCTTCACTTGCTAAAGATGTCAGCGCCGCAGCACGTTGCTGCGGATTGAGCTGTGAAGTAAACATCGTTAGAGGGATACCGATTCCTAGTTGCTCTTGAGTTGTCTTGCAGGTTTTGAGTAGTCTTAAGCATATGGCATACATCGGAAGTTTGGACCAAGGAACAAGTAGTACTCGTTTCATGATCTTTGATGGCGAAGGCAAAGTCGTTGGCCAACATCAACTAGAGCACCGACAGATACTTCCTCAAGCCGGATGGGTCGAACATGATGCCGCAGAAATTTGGAACCGTACAAAAGAGGTTATAGCTGGAGCGCTTAAGCAAGCCGATATTTTAGGCTCAGATCTAGATGCTATTGGCATTACCAATCAACGTGAAACTACCGTCGCATGGGATGTGTCGACCGGCCATCCGCTTCATAATGCAATTGTCTGGCAAGACACCCGAACTGCAGATTTTCTCGAAACTTTTGATGTGGAAACTAAGAAGGCTATTACCTTTAAGACAGGTTTAGCTATTGCACCTTACTTTGCAGGTAGCAAAATGCGCTGGTTTATTGAAAATGTACCTGCGGTCACAAACGCGATTGCAAAGGGAACTGCCCGTTTTGGAACGATTGATTCTTGGCTTTTATGGAACCTCTCGGGTGGCACACAAGGTGGAGTCCATTTCACCGATGTCACCAATGCAAGTCGCACCTTGCTCATGAATCTTGAAACTCTCCAATGGGATGACGAGCTTTTGTCTTACTTCGGAATTCCTCGCGCGGTACTTCCAGAAATTAAATCATCTTCCGAGAAATATGCGATGACTGATCCACATGGTCCATTTGGTTCTGCTGTTCCAATCGCCGGAATATTAGGTGACCAGCACGCGGCAATGGTGGGACAAGTCTGTTTCGAGCGGGGTGAGTCAAAGACAACCTATGGCACAGGCAATTTTGCTCTTCTCAATACTGGTACCGAGATTGTGCGCTCAAAGAATGGATTGCTGACAACTGTCTGTTATCAATTTGGGAATCAACCTGCGATGTATGCACTCGAAGGATCTGTGGCTGTTACAGGATCTGCTATCCAATGGTTGCGTGATCAACTTGGAATTATTAGCAATGCCGCAGAAACTGAAAATCTCGCGTCTTCAGTAACAGATACTGCCGGTGTCTATTTTGTGCCAGCTTTCTCTGGACTCTTTGCGCCATATTGGCGAAATGATGCTCGCGGAGTAATTGTCGGACTTACGCGCGCTGCAACTAAAGCGCATCTTGCGCGCGCAGCTCTAGAAGCTATCTGCTACCAAACCCGAGATGTCATGGATGCAATGGTTGCAGATAGCGGAGTCCCGATGTCTGAAATGCGCGTAGATGGAGGAATCACCGCGAATTCACTCTGCATGCAAATGCAGGCAGACATTATGGGAATTGATATCACTCGACCATTAATTACGGAAACAACTGCGCTGGGTGCAGCGTATGCCGCAGGCTTAGCAGTTGGTTTCTGGAAGAACACTGATGAATTAAAGAAGCAGTGGAAGCAATCTCGTCGATGGAGCCCAACGTCAACTCCAGAAAATCGCGCTAAGGGATATGCAGAATGGAAGAAAGCAATCGAACGCACCCTTAACTGGGCTTAGCTCACGATAGAGTAAGCGCACTATGGACGAGATCGTCGAACTTTCAGCTGGAATCGTGCGCACAAGTCGCACAATGAATGATGGCCGCACGATCCGTTACTACGACACCGCTGGCCAAACGCGCACAGCTGTAGATAATCGCCCCGAGGAAGATCAGCCAGGAATCGGCGAACTCCGCCTAGATCCTTTGGTAAACGAATGGGTCGCAATGGCAGCACATCGCCAAGGGCGCATCTTCTTGCCACCCAAAGAGTTGTGTCCACTATGCCCAACAACTGGCGAACTACTTACCGAAATTCCTGAAAATGATTTTGAAGTCGTTGTCTTTGATAATCGTTCTCCTTCTTTGCGACCTCCCTCAGGAGACTTTGCCCTCCCTGACATGGTCGGATCTGATACAGATGAAGGTGTTGCGGCTGGAAAATGTGAAGTAATTTGTTTTACTGCAGATCACGGCGGTGCTTTCAAATCACTATC
>WLME01000117.1 GCA_009700365.1 Actinomycetota bacterium
CAACAGTCACAATGACAGCCAAGCGCATGCTTGGTTTGAAGTAAGGGAGTCGACCAATGAGAGTAAAGCGCGGAGTACACGCAGCAAAGAAGCGTCGCACAACTCTTGAACGTGCAGCCGGATATCGCGGTCAACGTTCACGTCTTTTCACAAAGGCGAAGGAGCAAGTAACGCACTCAATGGTTTACGCCTTCAATGACCGTAAGGACAAGAAGGGCGATTTCCGTCAGCTATGGATTCAGCGTATTAACGCTGCAGCTCGCGAAAACGGAATGACGTACAACCGTTTCATCCAGGGTCTTAAGGCATCTGGTCTTGAAGTAGATCGTCGCGTTCTTTCAGATATCGCAACGAATGATCCAGCTGCATTTAAGGTTCTCGTGGATGTTGCACGTAAAAACCTTCCTGCAGCATAAGTAATACATACCCAATGATTGAGAGCCTTCACTCGCCACATATTGCGCGAGTGAAGGCTCTTATTGGTTCTAAGGGCGCAAAGGAACGTCGCGAGCAAGGTCTCTTCGTCGCCGAAGGCGTGCAATGCGCACGTGAGGCTCTTACTTCGCTCAACGGTCCACAAGTGAAAATTCTCTATGGAACCGAAAATGGCTTATCGAAAATTTCAGAGCTTGATTTGAGCACTGTTGAAATTGTGGAAGTCACCGATGCGGTCATGAAGGCAATGTCAGATACGGTTTCGCCACAAGGTCTCGTATCGCTCTGCTACAAGCCAGATTCAGATATCACTCAACTAACGAGTAATGGTAAATCTACCTTTATCTATCTCCATGAAATTCAAGATCCCGGTAATGCTGGAACGATTCTCAGAACTGCAGATGCCATGGGTATCTCCGCAATAATTACTTCACCGGATTCCGTAGATATGTTCTCTCCGAAGGTAGTTCGTTCGACGGCAGGATCGTTGTGGCATATTCCAGTAATAGAGGGAGTCGCATTTAGCGCAGTAGAAAGTCAGTTCCCAAATCTCCAGAAAATCCTTCTATCTTCACATGCCTCAACATCAATCCTCGATCTAGCAATTAAGGGTGATTGCATCGCAATTTTTGGGAATGAAGCCAGGGGAGTTGATGCAAGCGTTCTTGGGTCTGCTGTTACGGAAGTGACTATCCCAATGGCCGGTCGTGCCGAGAGCCTCAATCTATCTGCTGCCGCATCCATCGTTATGTTCGCGCTTTCTTCGAAGGTCGCAGGTTAGAATTACCTCCATGAATCCGGCAGATATTGCATCGTGGATAAGCGATGCTCAAAAAGCCTTTACTGCCGCGTCTGATCTTGAGGAACTAAAAAGTGCGCGTCTTGCCCACACAGGTGATAAAGCTCCAATCTCACTTGCAAGCCGATCCCTTGGCTCGCTCTCACCAGAAGAAAAAGCTTCATCAGGAAAACTTATTGGTGACGCCAAGGCTGAGATTGCCAAGTCACTAGCCATTGCGACCGAGAAACTTGAAGCAGCACGCGATGCAAAGGTTTTACTTGAAGAGGTAGTAGATATTACTTTGCCGGTTCAGCGTAGCCATCGAGGTGGATTACATCCGATTTCCATTATCAAGAATGAAATTTCTGACTTCTTCATCGAACAGGGATTTTCGGTCGAAGAAGGTCCGGAGCTCGAGTCCGGATGGCTTAACTTTGATGCGCTCAATATTCCAGCGGATCACCCGGCGCGAACAATGCAAGATACTTTCTTTATCGAACCAGTTGAATCTGGTGTTGTACTTCGCACGCACACATCACCTGTTCAGATTCGCACGATGTTGACCCAAGAGCCACCGATTTATGTCATCTGCCCAGGCCGTACATTCCGTGCTGATGAACTCGATGCAACCCACAGTCCGGTATTTCATCAGGTTGAAGGTCTTGTCGTTGATAAGGGCATCACGATGGCTCACCTCAAAGGAACGCTCGATAACTTTGCTCGCCATATGTTCGGACCCGATGTCACAACTCGACTTCGGCCATCTTTCTTTCCTTTTACCGAACCTAGTGCTGAGGTAGATATCTTCTTTAACAATCGCTGGATTGAATGGGGCGGCTGCGGAATGGTCAATCCGAAAGTTCTTGCGACTTGCGGGATTGATACAGATGTTTACACAGGCTTTGCATTCGGAATGGGGCTAGAGCGCACGCTGATGGTTCGCCATGGAATAACAGATATGCATGACATTGTTGAAGGCGATCTACGTTTCACTCGTCAGTTTGGAGTGGGCCTTTAAATGCGCGCACCTCTATCGTGGATCAAAGAATTTGTGGATATTCCTTCCTCTGTAACTGCTGAGCAAATCTCTGATGGGCTTATCCGTGTTGGTTTTGAAGTGGAAGAAATCATCAAGCAGGGGGCAGATCTCACCGGCCCTCTTGTCTTTGCCAAGGTATTAAGCATTGAAGAGCTCACTGAATTCAAAAAGCCTGTGCGATATGTTGGCCTTGACTGCGGCGAGAAGGAAACTCGTTATGTGATCTGCGGAGCTACTAACTTTGTCGTGGGCGATCTCATCGTTGCAGCCCTTCCTGGTGCTGTTCTTCCTGGTGATTTCGCAATCGGAGCACGTGAGACCTACGGCAAGACTTCTAACGGAATGATCTGCTCTGCTCGTGAACTTGGTTTGGGTGAGGATCACTCAGGCATTATGACTTTTTCAGAAGGCACCGTGAAGATCGGTGAAGATGCAGTCGCTGGTCTCATGATTAACGATGTGATTTTTGATATTGCGGTCAATCCTGATCGTGGCTACGCCCTCAGCATTCGTGGAATCGCACGGGAAGTAGCAGGATCCCTGGGATTGAAGTTCACAGATCCTGTCGATGCTTTGCGCACACTGACATTTGCCGAGACCGGTAAGGGAGTCAGTGCAAAGATTGCAGATAAGTCCACTGCATCAGTCTTCTACTTACGTACACTTTCAAATTTCGATCCCTCTGCAATGACACCGTTGTGGATGCGCCGCCGTATTGAGAAGATGGGGATGCGCTCTATCTCACTCGTTGTCGATGTCACCAACTACGTGATGCTCGAACTTGGTCAACCACTTCACGCATTTGATAAGTCAAAGATCAAAGGTGGGCTGACTGTAAAACGCGCAGGTAAAGCGCAACCATTTACTACTCTCGATGGACAGGTGCGCCAACTCGATCCTGATGACCTGATGGTCTGTGATGATGCGCAACCACTAGCTCTGGCTGGAACCATGGGAGGTGCTTCCTCTGAAATAAGTGAAGCCACAACAGAGATTGCACTAGAAGCAGTTCGCTTTGATCCGATATGCGTTGCAAAGAATTCACGTCGCCACAAACTTTCCTCAGAGGCATCACGGCGGCTGGAGCGAAGTGTCGACCCCTCTTTGGCTCAATACGCATCTGCACGCTTTGTTCAGCTCCTGACGGAAAATAGTTCGGCTCAGCATGTGGCTACGGTTGTCGATGGAGAACCTCGTTTCTCTCCCGTTGTAAAGCTTGATCCTGCTTATGTTTCTCGCATACTTGGTGTTGAAATATCGCCTGCGAAGATTGCTGAAGTACTGCGCACCATCGGATGCGATGTAAACGAGAAGACCTTTGAAGTAGATCCTCCTTCTTGGCGGTCAGACCTATTAACTCCCGCAGATTTCACCGAAGAAGTAGCTCGCATGATTGGCTATGACAAAATTCCATCAGTTCTTCCACCACGTCCGTTGCATGCATCGCTTACACCAACCCAGAAGCGACGTCGGGCTGTAGCTGCAATGCTCGCAGGCCGAGGACTGGCCGAAGTTCAGACATTCCCATTTACCA
>WLME01000118.1 GCA_009700365.1 Actinomycetota bacterium
ATGTGAAATATTGCAAGTGCTAGCACTAGCCCGCTTATCTCTTATGTCACAAGTAAAAAAGTGATAAAGAACTTCTCAAAAATAATTGAGAGATCGCGAATTAATGAGTGCTAGCACCTGTTGAAACGGGACTTGACTCGAGAATTTGCCATTCTTCAGTTGTGAAAAGTCGGGATCGAATGAGAAAGCGTTTGCCTTCCGGAGATTCCAGTGAAAACCCTCCTCCGCGACCGTCCACAACATCAACGGTGAGATGGGTGTGTTTCCAGTATTCAAATTGAGAAGCTGACATCCAAAAACCAATCGGTTCTTGAATGTCAGCCACCTTCAACATCCCAAGCAGAACATCTTGCCCACCTACGCGGAACTCGCCTGCCTGATAACACATAGGAGAAGAGCCATCACAACAGCCACCAGATTGATGAAACATCAGTGGGCCGTGAGCTTTATATAGAGTGCGCAGAAGATCTTCTGCAGAACTCGTCAATTCAACTCGTAATGGAATCTCCATAATTCAGAGTGTAATCGGCTTAGAAGAATCCCAGCTTGTTTGGTGAATATGAAACAAGAAGGTTCTTAGTCTGCTGATAATGATCAAGCATCATCTTGTGGTTTTCGCGACCTATGCCTGATGCCTTATACCCACCAAAAGCTGCTCCTGCAGGATAAGCGTGATAGCAATTGGTCCAAACTCGTCCAGCCTTGATCTCGCGTCCAGCCCGGTATGCAGTATTCATATCACGGGTCCAAACACCTGCACCAAGTCCATAGAGCGTGTCATTCGCAATCTGCATCGCATTGTCATAACCGTCGAACTTTGTCACAGAAACAACAGGGCCAAAGATTTCTTCCTGGAAGATTCGCATTGAATTCTTTCCCTCGAAGATTGTTGGAGTTACGTAGTAACCACCAGAGAGTTCGCCACCGAGATCAGCGCGCTCACCACCGGTAATGACCTTAGCTCCTTCTTTCTTTCCAATTTCGATGTAGGAAAGGATTTTCTCAAGCTGATCATTAGATGCCTGCGCACCAATCATCGTTGCGTTATCTAATGGGTGACCTTGGATAATTGCTTGGGTGCGCTTTGTGACATCACCTAAGAACTTGTCGTAGATCTTTGAGTCGATTAAGCCACGTGACGGACATGTACACACTTCACCTTGGTTAAGAGCAAAGAGAGTAAAGCCTTCCAGTGCCTTGTCATAGAAGGCATCGTTCTCGGCAGCAACATCTGCGAAGAAGATATTTGGGCTCTTTCCGCCGAGTTCCAGGGTTACAGGAATGATGTTCTCTGATGCGTACTGCATGATCAAACGTCCTGTTGTGGTCTCGCCAGTAAATGCAATCTTTGCAATACGAGGAGATGATGCAAGTGGCTTACCTGCTTCAACACCAAAGCCATTCACAATATTAACTACGCCTGCTGGGAGTAGATCTGCAATGAGCTCCATGAGGAACAAGATTGATGCTGGAGTTTGTTCGGCTGGCTTTAAGACAACGCAGTTACCTGCGGCTAATGCTGGTGCTAACTTCCAAACAGCCATCAAAATTGGGAAATTCCAAGGGATTATCTGACCCACGACTCCGAGAGGCTCATGAAAGTGATATGCCACTGTGTCATCATCGAGTTCGCCAAGTGATCCTTCTTGGGCTCGAATTGCTCCTGCAAAATAGCGGAAATGATCGATTGCCAGTGGAATATCTGCATTAATGGTTTCACGGATTGGCTTTCCGTTATCCCATGTCTCAGCAACTGCAATCGCTTCAAGGTTCTCTTCCATACGATCTGCAATCTTGTTCAGGATGATTGCACGAACCGTTGCTGATGTCTTACCCCAAGCAGGTGCTGCAGCATGTGCTGCATCAAGTGCCTTATCGATATCAGCTGCATTTCCTCGCGCTACTTCACAGAATACTTTTCCCGTTACAGGTGTGACATTTTCAAAATACTGACCTGACTGGGGCTTTACATATTCACCATTGATCCAGTGGTCATAACGGGCTTTAAATGTTGCCTTGCTACCTGGTTGTCCGGGTGCTACATAATCAGTCATTCTTTTCTCCTTTTGAACTTGGGCGACAGTGCCACAAGATGGAATCAACGTAGACCTGCTCCAATCTCGAGGTAAGAGTTACTGGTGAAAAATCGTGCCTCTGGAGTACTCATGAGTGCTACCCCTTGCGGGTAGCCTTTTCATATGGAGAAGTATGAAGACGAGGCCAAAGAACGCTGGGGAGATACCGAGGCCTATGCCCAATCCCAGTCGAGGACTTCGAAATACACCCACGCAGAATTTGCTGCGGCAAAAATTGATCAAGAAACTGCCACTGAATTATTCGTCTATGCATTCGGTAATAGCATTTCAATACATTCACCTGAAGCCCAGAAGGCGGTAGTTGCACACAGAGAGGCCATTTCAAAGTGGTTCTATGACTGCTCAGTTGAAATGCAGAAGAACCTAGCGCTTATGTATGTGCAAGATCCGCGCTTCAAGAAGTATTACGACGGCCGTGTTAACGGCCTTGCGCAATACGTGCATGATGCAATCATGGCTCAATAGCTTTCAGCCTGTATTATTTCCGCCATGACATTTACAGGACTTAATATCGTTGGCGTAATCGTGGCATTTGGATTCTCCTTTGTAAGCGGTGCAATCTGGTTTGGCCCAAAGACTTTCTATCCAATCTGGATGAAGGAGCGTGGGATTGCATCTGGTCAGCTCAATTCAAATCAGAATAAGCCAGTACTGCTCTTTGGCGGAACAATTCTCGGTGTTCTACTTCAGACGCTGACTTTGGGATTGATTATTAACTCCCTGCAGCATGCTGGGACTGATATTGGAATCTCTGATGGAGCAGGTATTGGTTTTGCACTAGGCATTGGAATCGCTGCCTTTGCATCACTTTCACACCGCCTCTTCGGTGGAGAAAATCTCAAAGTCTGGCTAATTGAAACCGCAAATGACGCGCTCAACTTAACTGTTGCCGGTGCGATCATCGCCTTCTTCAACTAAGTCAGTGAAGCGGGCGTAGTTCAACTTTTCGGTTGCATGCATTAGACGCTTCATAAGCTAACTTTTTAGCAGTTGCTGCATCGGTTACTTCAATAAGCCAAAGCCCGCTGTAATGCTCTTTGGAATTAAAGAGTGGCTTTCCTGTCTCGGTATTCAGCCCATTGCGATTATCAATGACGGTGGCTGTCTCTGGTGCTTGTAGCCCCCAGGCAAATATCCACTGTCCATTGGCGCGAAGTTGATCATTAAATGCATCAATGGCAATCATCTCCTCCGGAGTACCAGAGTTAGAGACATCATCGATTACTGAGATGAGAAATTTCATGCCGGTACTTTAACTTGCCTCAGCGACAGCTTTCAAACGCACCAATGTCTTTGCCACAGCGAGTTGAGTCCATGGGTAGGCCTTACGAAAGTTCAGCCACACCTGCGCAACCGCCGGTGCATAAGTTCCATCGAAGCTTTCAGTCACTTGCGTTGAACCATTACCAAGATCGGTCAGCTCATATCGCCATCTCCAACGGCCGAGGTGACGCCATGCAATGAGTTGATTCTTCTTGTATTCCACTACGGTATTTTGGATTCGGTAATCGATTCCCAAATGCATTTTCATCCCGAATTTCGAGCCGAGAATTAATTCATCGGGACCGCTAATGCTGGAAGTTATCGTGGCGCTTCCATCAATATCTCTATGTTTCTTCGGATTACTTAAAATCGAAAAAATCTGGGCTGGGCTCGCTTGAAT
>WLME01000119.1 GCA_009700365.1 Actinomycetota bacterium
AAAGGTCTTTACTGGCATCGACGGTTCATTCGTTCCGCTTGCAGACACAATCGCAGCATTCGAAGCGCTTGCTGATGGAAAGTACGACCATGTTCCAGAACAAGCATTCTTTATGTGCGGTGGCCTCGACGATGTTGAGCGCAAAGCTGCTGAACTAGCGAAGAACTAAGTCAGGAAAAAACATGGCTCTTAACGTCGCACTAGTATCGCCAACACAACAGGTGTGGTCGGGCGAGGCAACTTTTGTCTCAGCTCGCACCACAGAAGGTGATCTTGGAGTTCTTCCAGGTCACGCACCTTTGTTTGGCGTACTAGTCGTCGGAGCTGTCAGCATTAAGGGCATTGATGGATCAACACAGGAATTCACTGTGCGCGGAGGCTTCTTATCAGTCTCTAACGATCGCGTTTCGATTCTTACTGAATCAGTAGGGTAAATTCAGCCTACTTAGGACTTTCTCCCACTTTCGCTGGGCGAGTCGAGCGCACCTTTCTAGATTTCAAGTTATTTTTCTCTGAAATTTAGGTGGATTCGGAGAGCCAGATGGAACAGAAAATCAAACATATCAGTCATAAATTGATTGACTCATTGAGCGATGGAGTCTTCTCAATTGCGCTTACCCTTTTGGGTTTAGATGTAGTTGCTCTGGTTCCTAAAATAAGCGAGAGCGAAGATTTCAATGCAGAACTGTTTCATCACTGGCCAACCTTTTTGGCCTACGCTGTTGGCTTTGTCGTTCTCTTTTCTTGGTGGTACCAGTATCACGTCACTGGGCAGTATGTCGTTGGGACTACTGCGATGACAGTGTGGAATCACGGATTAACCATGGCTTGGGTTGCCCTCATGCCTTTCGGCATCGCTCTCCTTGCCGAAAATCTTAATACACCAAATATGGAGTGGGGAGTCTTCTACTTCGGAGTCTGTCTATTTGGGTCAGCATGGACGCTCATTATTCAACGCCTAGTGGTTAAAATTTTCAGGGGCGATACATCCGTGACATTCACAGATGATTTTGTCTTGGCCTCCTTCCCTAAGAATGAACAACAGAAATTTCTTATTATCTTCCAAGCAATTCCAGCTGTCGGAGGGGTTGTTTTAGTTTCACTTAGCTTCATCAATCCATGGCTCGCCCTAGCTGGTTATATGCTCCATATTCTTAGTTTAGGAAACCCAGTAAATTCCTTGAGCAGAATGGCACCTATGATGTTGCGGTTATCGAAATCATAAAACTAATTTTTCTGAATTCATTGTAGAATTCTAGAAAGTTTCACTTATAAATCTCTTAATTTAAAGCTTGGCGATAAGTCATTATCGAAAAAGCTTAAAGCGCTTGCAATTGCCATATGCATATCAAGATATTGATAGGTTCCGAGGCGCCCACCAAACCAGACATTCCTTAACGCTGCGATTTCGCCTCTATATTTCAGCAATATTTCTCTATCGTCGATCGAATTTATTGGATAATAAGGCTCATCTTCTGGAGTCGTAAATCGGGAGTATTCACGCATAATTACGGTTCCTGACACGTTCTCTCGCTCAGGATGCAGGTGTTTAAACTCGTGGATTCTTGTAAATGCAACATCTGCATCCGGATAATTCACAATTGCCATCCCTTGAAAATCTGATTGGGGAAGAACTTCTACTTCAAAATCCACCGTCCTCCAGTTCAATCGGCCATGCTTGTAGTTGAAATAGCGATCGATTGGCCCCGTGTACACAATAGGAATAGTTCTTTGCTTTGACCAGATAGTCCCAAAGAAATCTGTATTGAGCTGAATTTCAATATTCGGATGCGCAAGAATGTTTTGAAATAAGGCACCATATCCATGAATAGGAAGACCTTGAAAAGTGTCAGAGAAGTAGGAATTATCCTCATTAAATCTAACTGGAAGTCGGGAAATCGTTTCAGCAGGCAGCAGACTCGGAGGAGTTTGCCATTGCTTTTCAGTGTAATTCTTGATGAGCGCTTCATAAATTTTTCGACCAACCGATGAAATCGCCTTATTCTCAAGGTTTAAATTGGCCAAATTTTTTGGAACTTCCCTTCCTTCGCTCTCTATTAAATCTCTTGCTTGCTCAGATGTGAAGTTTGCCCTGTAAATTTTGTTAATCGTCGCTAGATTAACAGGAAGGGAATAAAACTCATTATCGTGTTTTGCTAAAACTGTATGCCGATAATCATTAAATGCAGCAAAACGGGTGATGAAGTCAATTACCTTTATATTACTTGTATGAAAAATGTGGGTCCCATAGTTGTGTACTTCAATATTTGTCACTTTATTGAAATGGGAATATGCATTTCCGCCAAAATGTGGGCGCTTCTCGATTATGAGGACCTTTTTGTTGAAGGCGTCTGCGAATCTGCGAGCAACCGTGCTTCCATAGAATCCCGAGCCCACCACGATTAAATCTGGATCCACATAATCTCCAATCGCATAGATAATCCGTGGCAATCGTTAAGGGTAACAATGAAATGGATAGGGATGTTGTTTTAAAGCACGAGACGTCAAATATTGACATACTTGGAACCAGGCGTTAATTTCCGACGTACAGTGAGCCGAGGATAGTCAACATGCGTTTTGTGATTATGGTTCCACGTGGATTGAAGACTGGGGGTCCAGAGTGTCTGCATCAACTTCACTTTACGCTCTTATCGCTAGGCCACCAGTCGTGCCTGCTTGCAGCACCTGGTAGCGAGAATTCTCAACCTTCGCCTGATTACGAAAGTTACTTACCTCGATATATTTCAGCTGGTGAATTAGTTCGATCAGACATTTTGGTTGTGCCGGAGTATTTGAAGTCAATTCCTAAATCAATGGAGCGCAAAGTTGGAAGGGTCGTGCTCTGGTGGCTGTCAGTGGATTACTCTCCACATTTCAAGGGAAATATGAATTCCACGAAAGTGGCGGCAGTTACCGATAAATGGATTCCTCAGGAGATAGGCGGCTCTATTGAGCCTCATAAAGTATTCAGGCTGGAAAGTTTACGAAAAGTAACGATTAGGAAGTTGATTAGATATTTCTACTCCAAAGTGTTATCGAGAATTGACGAGTTTAACTCGGTGGATTTACCAAGAAATAATTCAATTAGCGCTTACCAATCGGAGTATGCGCGCAGAAATGTGCTGGAAAGATTTGGGGTTGAGGGTTTAATCTTGACTGACTATGTCAAAGATATAGATTTCCGAGAGAATGGCGGAGACTCAGAAAGATTTGACAATAGACCTCTTATTTCATTTAATGGCAATAAGGGTTTCGAATTAGTACAACAACTACAACGCCAGCTCCAGGATAAAGTTGATTTTCTTCTGCTGAAGAGTTTTACGAGATCAGAATTGCTTGAGATATTCTTGAAGTCAGATTTGTATTTAGACCTAGGTCATTTTCCGGGGAAAGATCGGATGCCCAGAGAGGCTCTTAAAGCAGGTTGCCCAATTCTAATTTCTAGATTCGGAGCAGCAGAAAATGAGATTGATTTTGCCATTCCTGCTGAATATAAATTGGATTTGGAGAATTTAGATGCAGAAAGTGCCGCAGCGAAAGTGCTGGAGATCCTTTCACTTGGTAGGCAGTCAAATCTGAGTAGTCAAGAGAATTATCGAAAATTTCTCTTTCAAGACAAGGAAAAATTCATTCGAGAGGTCGAGCAATTTATTACTTTTTGCGAGGCAAGTTTAAAGAGCCCTATTCTCGAGTAACGCTTGCACCGAGGCTTACCAATTG